>NZ_JAPQKZ010000047.1:0-49332 GCF_027257075.1 Bacteroides sp. LFL-34
GATTTGGCTTCGGCGTGGATTGTAATGGCTCTCGGAATAATTGGCAGCGTTAATGAAACCCCTGTAAATCAAATCCATTACCATATTCTTCCGCATTTCACTTTTTTGTAGTAACTTTGCAGGACATATCTACTATTATATAGTCGTTTTTTGAGTATTTTGTTCTTCATATTCGTAGTATAGGAAGTTAAATCAATTAAAAGAAGCATTATGAATAAATATTTTCTTGTTGTATTGTTGTCATTATTCATGCAGGTTGCTAAGGTGGCAGCAGCCCCCTGGCAATGGTCAGTGGAAATAAAAGAGCTGATTTCAGAAGAGACAAACGCCCACCCTTCTGCCTATCTATGGATACCGGAAAACTGTAAACAAGTCCGTGCCGTCATCATCGGGCAACACAATATGACCGAAGAAACAATTTTCGAGCATCCTGAATTTCGGAAGAATATGGGCAAACTGGGAATTGCAGAGATATGGATCACTCCCGGAATAGACCAACGCTGGGACGTGACAAAAGGTACCCAACAAATCTTTGAAACAATGATGAAGAACTTGTCTGAAATAAGCGGATATACAGAACTGGAGTTTGCCCCGGTTATACCCATCGGACACTCGGCAATGGCTACTTATCCGTGGAACTTTGCCGCCTGGAATCCTGAACGTACATTGGCCGTACTCTCTATTCACGGTGATTCTCCCAGAACTCATTTGACGGGTTACGGGCGTGCGAATTTGGATTGGGGAACCCGTACGATTGAAGGTATCCCCTCATTAATGGTAATGGGAGAGGACGAATGGTGGGAAGACCGGTTGATAACCTCTTTCGATTATCGTCGTGAATATCCGAATGCTCCCCTTTCATTTCTTGCTGATGCAGGACACGGACATTTCGACATATCCGATGAATTGATTGATTATCTTTCTCTCTTTCTGAAAAAGACAGTGGAATATCGGTTGCCGGAGCATTCGTCATTGGATGCTCCGATTCAGTTAATTCCGGTAGAAGCAAAGAATGGCTGGCTGGCAGACCGTTGGCGAAAGAATGAAAAGCCTACAGCCGAAGCCGCTTCCTATGATAAGTATAAAGGAGACAAGAACCATGCGTTTTGGTATTTTGATAAGGAAATGGCAGATGCCACAGAAAAATATTACGCCAATGAGCGTGGAAAGACAGAGCAGTATATCGGCTTTGAGCAAAAAGGAAAACTGATAACTTTCAATCCGAAATCCCATGTACGTATGTCTCCTTCTTTTCAACCCGAAGCGGACGGAGTCACTTTCCACCTGAAAGCAGTGTACACAGATACGTTAAGGAACGAATATTCAAAAGAACACAGTACGCATCCCATTCGAATGTCGAGAATTTGCGGTCCGGTGGAAGTGGTGAATGATACAACTTTTACTGTTCGTTTCTATCGGATGGGATTGGATAATCCTAAACGTACAGGAGGCATCTGCCTGATGGCTTCCGTAAAACAGGATCATAAATACCGGAGTGCCGTTCAGCAGGTAGAGATTCGTATTCCTTACCGGAATAAGGAAGGGATACCCCAAAGTATAATTTTCCCGAAACTATCCGATGTAAAAGCTTCAGTGAAAGAAATAAGTTTAAATGGAACTGCTGACTCCGGCCTTCCGGTTTACTATTATGTAAAAGAAGGTCCGGCAGAGATAAAGGGAGATAAACTGGCATTGACTAAAATTCCCCCACGTGCAAAATTTCCGGTAAAGGTGACAGTGGTAGCCTGGCAATATGGGCGTAGCGGAGAACCTAAAGTGCAGACTGCTGAAGCAGTAGAACAGAGCTTTTATATTACTGCCCGTTAGTTTGACAAAGAGATTGTCCAAGGAATCAGAGTACTAATTCCTTGAACAATCTTTCCAAAGTCTTATCTAAATCAGTAGAAAATCCCGGATGTGGGCGAGATACTTGTATGCAGGAACTTTTTACTGCAGTCAGCCAACGAAATCTGTCAGGAATATCCATATTGGCTATGGCTCCTCCCTCTTTATTTCCCATGCATATCTTGTCAAAGACCTGTAACCCTTCTTTCAGGCAATTCATATCCAGTTCGGAAGAAAACAGTTTTAGTTTGTTCTCATCTATCGTATAGAGGGATTTCAGGTATTTGGCTTGTTTGGAAAACAACACAATCCCCATATTGATAAACTCCTCCCGTTCTACTTTAGGAACGAAACGGATGACTGCGTATTCATATAAGTGCCTTTCTTGCATTTTGCGCTTCATTTACAAATGTTTCGGAATGTTTCATCCTTTCTTCTAAGAATCGAATATAAATGTCTCTCAAATCCTGTGGAGTTTCTGTGCCTTCTGTCCAGTTCAACCAGTCGTCGGGAATAGCATTGACTATCTCACGGATTTTATCAGAAGTCAATATCTGTCTGAATTCGATATCTACTTCTTCCAGTCTATCGGCAAACGGTAATAATACATGATCTTTTATCTGTACAAAAGGAACCAGTGCCTGTTTTTGCCAGTTAGTCCAGGAATGGTGGAAATAAAGGGACGCCCCATGATCTATCAGCCATAGTTCTTTGTGCCATATCAACATATTGGTGTTTTTAATGGTACGGTCTACGTTAGTCAGCAAGGCATCCAGCCATACTACTTGCGAAGCCGTTTTTCCATCTACTTGATGTACTATCGGATCAAAGGTCAACGAACCGGAAAGGAAATGCAATCCCATATTCAGTCCTCGACTCCATTGAAGTAAATCCTGTATCTCTTCGTCTGCTTCCGTTCGTCCGAAGGCCTCGTCCAGATTCAGAAAAACTATTTCGGGGACTCTGAAACCCAGTGCACGGGCTATCTCCCCACCAATCAGTTCGGCAATCAGCGCTTTTGTTCCGTGTCCTGCCCCCCTGAATTTGACTACATACTTAAATTCATCGTCAGCTTCGGCTAGAGCAGGCAATGAGCCTCCCTCACGCAGAGGAAGAATATATCTTGTAACATTTGCCGTACGTAAATCCATGTAGCTCCTTTCTTTAATTTGGGGAATAAAGATAGGACGTTTTAGATGAATTTTATAAGAAAGTGGGCTTTAAATTAAAGAATTGTAGCTTAATTAAATAATTTTGTGGCTTTGAGTGTTTAAGGCACCTTGTTCGTATCTTATAGATAAAAGATAGAAATAATATGAATAAGAAAGTTTTAGTTACGGTAATCTTGTTTGGTTCATTGACAGTATCGGGTATAGTGTCAGCTCAATCTGTATATCCCGGACAACATCAGGGAAAGTTGAAAAAGGAAACAGTCGCTCCCCTTCAGGCGGAAAGTTTTGATTTGAAAGATGTTCGCCTGTTGCCAAGTCGTTTCCGTGATAATATGCTTCGGGATTCTGCCTGGATGACGTCAATAGATGTGAATCGTCTGCTACATAGCTTCCGTACCAATGCCGGTGTGTTTGCCGGACGTGAGGGCGGATATATGACAGTGAAGAAACTGGGTGGTTGGGAATCTTTGGATTGCGAACTTCGCGGACATACTACCGGACACATGCTCTCGGCACTTGGTTTGATGTACGCAGCTACCGGCAGTGAGATATTCAAACTGAAAGGCGATAGCTTGGTTAACGGATTGGAAGAAGTGCAGAATGCACTGAAAAACGGGTATTTGAGTGCCTGGCCCGAAGAACTGATAAACCGGAATATTCAGGGAAAAGGTGTATGGGCTCCCTGGTATACTCTGCACAAACTTTTCTCCGGGCTGATAGATCAATATCTGTATGCGGATAATAAGAAAGCATTGACTATCGTCACCCGAATGGGTGATTGGGCATACAATAAATTGAAACCCCTTAGTGAAGAAACACGTAAACTTATGATCCGCAATGAATTTGGCGGTATCAATGAGTCATTCTATAATTTATACTCAATAACGGGAGATGAACGTTATCGCTGGCTGGCGGAATATTTCTACCACAATGACGTAATCGACCCATTGAAAGAACTTCGTGATGACTTGGGAACGAAGCATACCAATACTTTCATCCCGAAAGTGATAGCCGAAGCCCGCAACTACGAGTTAACCCGCAACGAGACAAGCAGGAAACTATCGGAATTCTTCTGGCACACCATGATTGACCATCATACTTTTGCTCCGGGATGTAGCAGTGACAAAGAACACTACTTTGATCCGAGGAAGTTATCCCAACATCTGACCGGCTATACCGGAGAAACTTGTTGTACCTATAATATGCTCAAACTTAGCCGCCATCTTTTCTGCTGGACGGGCGATTCATCTATTGCGGATTATTACGAAAGGGCATTGTATAATCACATCTTGGGACAACAAGACCCTGAAACAGGTATGGTAGCTTATTTTCTGCCTTTGCTTTCCGGGTCTCATAAACTGTATAGCACAAAAGAGAACTCTTTTTGGTGTTGTGTCGGTAGCGGATTTGAGAATCATGCAAAGTTTGGAGAAGCCATCTACCACCATAACAATCAGGGAATATATGTAAATCTATTTATCCCTTCACAGGTAACCTGGAAAGAAAAAGGACTGACAATCCGTCAGGAAACGGAATTCCCACAGGAAGAAACAACACGTTTTACTCTTCAGGCAGAAAATCCTGTCCGCACGACTATTTATCTGCGCTATCCTTCGTGGAGCAAGGATGTAAAAGTTTCGGTGAATGGTAAGAAAATATCTGTAAAACAGAAATCTGGTTCTTATATTGCCATTACCCGTGAATGGAAAGATGGCGATCAAATCTCGGCTACTTATCCGATGCAAATCAAACTGGAAACTACTCCGGATAACCCGGATAAGGCAGCCCTGTTATATGGCCCGTTGGTATTGGCGGGAGAACGGGGAACTGAAGGTATGCAAGCCCCTGCTCCTTTCTCAAATCCTGCTCTTTATAATGATTATTATACCTATAATTTTCATGTCCCAGCACATTTGCGTACCTCTTTGAAACTAGATAAGAAACACCCTGAACGTGCTTTGCAACGTGTAGGAAGTGATTTGAAGTTTACGACAGAACAAGGAGATGTGATTCGTCCGCTATACGATTTGCATCGCCAGCGCTATGTCGTATATTGGGATTTACAATCAGAAAAATAGATAGTAAACAACGAAATGAAGAATCGTTTATTAATTGCCGCTTTTGTAAGTATCTGCTTTTTGTCCGGTTCTTGCAAAATATCATCCGGTCAGGGAAGTCGGTATGACTTCTCTTCTTTGGATTCTGTTATCCAAGGATGGGTAGACAAGGGATATTACCCCGGAGCATCCATTTGTGTAGTGAAGAATGATACCGTCATTTTTCAGAAGAACTATCGGGATTATACACCCGATACAAAAGTATATGTCGCTTCTGCCGGAAAATGGGTAGCGGCTGCTGTCATAGGCGCGGTGGTAGACCGTACTGATTTGGGATGGGATGATCCGGTAGAAAAATGGTTGCCGGAATTTAAAGACGATGCTAAAGGTAAGATTCTTCTCCGGCAATTATTATCCCATACATCAGGAGTACGTCCATATCTTCCCGAGCCTCGTGTAGATAACTATAATCATTTGGATTCGGCAGTCACTGAAATTCTTCCTTTGGATACAGTCTTTACTCCCGGCACTCGTTTTGAATATGGTGGACTTGCCATGCAAATTGCCGGAAGAATGGCAGAAGTGGCGATGGGAAAGGAGTTTGAAACGCTTTTTCAGGAACTGCTGGCACAACCTTTGGAAATGAAGAACTCTCATTTTACCCCAATCAACACGGACGGCGGACATGCACCCATGTTAGGGGGCGGACTGTGTACTACAATGAATGATTATCTTCACTTCCTGTCCATGATTTATCACGATGGAATGTATAATGGCAAGCAAATTATATCAGCAGAAACTGTGAAAGAAATGCAGGCCGACCAAGTGAAAGGCGCCATAATCCCTTCGAATAACTCGGATAATTATGTAGCGAAAGGACTGGGACAATCCCACAATGGAGTCTACGGATTAGGAGAATGGCGTGAATTAATAGATAAAAAGACAGGTGAAGCTTATCAGATTAGTTCACCGGGATGGGCCGGTGCTTATCCGTGGATAAATAAACACGATAAAGTTTACGGATTCTTCATCTCCCATGTAACAGGTTCTTCTGCTAAAGAAGATGGTTTCTCTTCTTTCTTTGGCAGCCCTGTCATTTCACGGACTGTTTCAGAAATACTGAAAGGCAAGCCATTGGTTGTCAAACAAGGGCGTATCAATGTAGGAAACGGCTCTCTATACTATGAAGAAGCCGGTCAGGGTGAACCGATAATTTTTGTTCACGGTCATTCGCTCGACCATCGTATGTGGGATGAACAATTTTCTGTGTTTGCGAAAAAGTATCATGTCATTCGCTATGATTTAAGAGGATACGGCATTTCTTCTTCCCAAACAGAAGATTATCAATTTATGCATGTTGAAGATCTGGTTACTTTAATGGACTCTTTGCACATCAAGAAAGCGCATATTGTCGGGCTTTCTTTGGGCGGGTTCATTACTGCTGATATGTTGGCGTATTTCCCAGACCGGATGTTATCGGCTTTTTTAGCCAGTGGAAACATCCGGAAATCGAAGGGTCCCAGTGAGCCGATGACTAAAGAAGAAGCAAAGGTGCGTGATGAAGAAATAGCTGCCCTGAAAAAGAAAGGAGTGGAGGTGATGAAGAAAGAGTGGTTTGAAGGATTAATGAAATCCGGTGGAAGTCAACGTGAACGGATGCGTGCTCCTTTGTGGCAGATGATTGACGAATGGGATGCATGGCAACCGCTACACAAAGAAGTACGGGTAGTAGCAGGGCTGGATGCTATTGAAGAATTGAAGAAGAGTCACCCTGCCGTACCTTCCTTAATTGTTGAAGGTCATTCTTCTGATAACAAATTTTCAAAAAAAACTCCCATATTGGAATATCTACCTAATGGAAAGCTGAAAATCATAGAGGATTGCGGGCACATGATGAATATGGAGCGACCGGAGGAATTCAATGCAGCTTTAGAAGAATTTTTAATCAATATTGAACAGTAAAATGAAAAAGCAATAAATATCATGAAACAAATAGTTCTATGCCTGATCGGAATATTATTTGCATCGTTTGTATCTGCACAAAAGATAAATCATCCTTCCCTTTTGTACACCCCTCAACGTATTCAGCAGGTAAAACAACGTATGCAGAATGAACCGAAATTGCGGGAAGCCTGGGAGGATATTCAGAAAACCGCCGATGAAGCTTTGCAAAAGGAAGATTTCAATCGGTTGGATTATTTGTCGTTGACCTATCTGATGACGGATAATAAAGAGTATGCAAATATAATCAAAGAAATTCTTTTGAAAGCTGTGGAAGCCGAATCCTGGGGAGATATGGAAATGATGGCACGTATTCCAGTCTGGCGTTCGCAACTGGGCATGGCACATAAGAGCTTCCTTTCTGCCATAGGATATGATGCGGCTTATAACATAATGTCTTCTTCGGAAAGAAAAAAGATTGCCGAAGGCTTGAAACGATTGGCTGTAGAGTCTGCCTTGGGCGACTGGCTGTTGGAACCTACCCGAATCCATTCTTTGAACTCTATGGGACACAACTGGTGGACTTCCTGTGTATGCCAGGGTGGAATATTAGCATTAAGCCTACAAAATGAACTTCCCGAAGTAAAAGATTGGGTGGAGCAACTTCATGAATCACTTCCCGAATGGTTTGACTTTGCAGGCGATGCCTTGCAACAGAAAGCAAAGAGTTTTGATGAGGCTGGAGGAATGTATGAAAGTCTGAATTATGCAAACTTTGGTATTCAGGAAGCTCTATTGTTTCGAATCGCTTGGATAAACACTCATCCGGGACAAAATCCCGGCAATATACCCCAATTGGCAAAACTTCCGAACTACTTTTCTCAAGTATGCTATCCGCGTACAGGAATGCTGCATAGTTTGAATTTTGGAGATAGCCATAAAAATGTATCGGCAGAATCCAGTATGATGTTATTGTATGCATTGGGGATGAAAGATCCAACAATATTGTGGTATATAGCCCAAGTGGAACAAGGACAACATCGTGATGGCTTTTTCCTGAATCGTCCGATGGGCTTTCTCTATACCCCTGATTTGAGTAAAGCTCCCGTAACTCCCGATTTGAAAACCTCACAGCTATTCTCGGATTTCGGTTGGGCCACCATGCGTACTTCTTGGGAGAAGGATGCTACGATGCTTGCTGTGAAAAGCGGTCATACGTGGAATCATTCCCATGCGGATGCCAACTCCTTTATTGTTTTTCATAAAGGCGTTGATATTATCAAGGATGGAGGAAACTGCTGGTATCCCAATCTTGCCTATCGCAACTATTTTTTTCAAAGCCAGGCACATAATGTAGTCCTGTTCAACGGGGAGGGGCAACCTCGTGAACAACAGTATAGCGGCTCTACTTTGCGAGGAAATCTTTATCATCTCTTGGATGCGGGTAATGTGAAATATGTTTTGGCCAATGGAACAGGTCCTGTCTCTAATAATTTCAGCCGTAACTTCCGTCATTTCCTGTGGATGGATAATGTGATTTATATGATCGATGATTTGAAGACACATAAGGTAGGACAGTTCGAATGGTTATGGCATACCAATGGAACTTATAAGAAATCGGGCATTGACGTGAATGTGACAAACGGAAATTCTTCAGTAGTCATCCGTCCTTTATATCCCCGCATGTTGGCTAAGTCCGATTTTGTGCACGACTATCCCGAAGATTTATATTGGGAAGAAATAGAAGCTCCTACGGAAGATTTGAAAGGAACCGAAAAATATTATTCATTCCATTTACCAGCCAAGGTGAACCGTGTGAAAGGACTGACAGCTATTATTCTGAAAGACACTCCCGATGAAAAAGACCTGCCTAAAATGGAAAGACGTGAAGGGCAGGACTGGATAGGGCTTCGTATCCGTCATAAAGGTAAAATTACCGATTTATATATCAACCAACTGGCGGACGGAAGATTAATGCACAGTAATTCATGGATTATGCCCGACGGCTGGATGACAGATGCTTATATGTTTGCAGTTTCTTACCCAGAAGGTACTGAAGCAAAGAACGCTAAGGACTTCTTTATTGCTTATGGAAGTGCATTGAGACGGGGTAATGAAACTTACTTTTCATCATTGGCTAAGCTGTTCGTTATTCAGAAAGCAGAAGATAAGAAACTTGATCTTTGGATAGACGGACAGCCGAAGATAAATACCACCTTTAGAAGCACAAAGAAGCCTGTGTCTGTAGAAGTGAATGATAAGAAAATCCCGGTAGTTTATCAGAAATCGCAGGTGAAAGTGAAATTATAAATTCTACAACATCGTTCTTGTATATATGCTGTTATCTTTTTCTAAGGTAGTAAATTCTTTATTTTTGTTACTCAAATATTTTTCAAATAACATTGAGTAAATAATTTAATCCCTTCGTATTTGTTTATGTGCATATAGAGAATACGAAGGGATGACTTTTTTAATTATAAGTACTTCCTTTTGGAGATTTTTATGTATGTTTGTCACATGTTTAATATGAAAGGAAGCAGTTGTAAGTGAAAGACACGATTAAATATCTGATTCTTATATTAATATATTTGGCTTGTGGTGTGGAACTACAAGCTAAAGACTATATATTCCGTAATATTGTCATGTCCGACGGGCTGTCAGGACTGTTGGTCAATGCTATTTATAAAGATTCCGAAGGTTTTGTGTGGTTAGGGACAGATAATTGTCTCGACCGTTTTGATGGAGTGAAAGTACGCCATTTTGAATTCCGGGGTATTGAGTCAGGAAGAAAGAAGCGGGTAAACAGCGTTACAGAAACAGCCAACAAACAACTGTGGGTAGGAAATGGAATCGGACTTTGGCGATTGAATCGTACAAACAGTCAATTGGAAAGAATTGTCCCTGAAAAGATTGATTTTGCTGTAAATACTTTGTTGGCTAATAAGGATATTCTTTATATTGGAACAGAGAAAGGCTTATTCATTCATAAAGACGGTCAATTACTACAGGTCTTGACAGACCGGAATATGTTTGCCGCCTGTAACAGAATCATGGATATTTGTCTGAATGAAGATAAAACCGTATTATGGCTGGCTACGGTGCAGGGGCTGTATTCTTATTCACTGAAAGACGGCAATATTAATTCCTGGCATTTTCAGGAGAATGTGCCCGAAGCCGATTATTTCCGTTGCCTGACCCGTATTGGAGAAACGCTTTATTTAGGCACAATGAGCCAAGGTGTAGTACGTTTTGATATAAAAAAGGAAACATTCTCTCATACAGTATCTTTAGGCTGCGATGTCATCTCTGATATATCCAGCGATGGGAAAGAGACTGTTTATATAGCTACTGACGGTAATGGCGTCCACTTCCTTTCACACAAAGACCAACAAGTGACACGTCGTTTTTACCATGATGTCAATGATAAGGAAGGAATTCGCAGTAATTCTATTTATTCCTTACTTGTAGATGATAGAGGTGCCGTCTGGGTGGGGCATTTTCAGGCAGGGCTGGATTATTCACTCTATCAGAACGGCCTTTTCCGTACGTATGCCTATCCACCTTTATTCAATTCGGCAAATCTTTCCATTCGTTCTTTCGTAAACAGAGGACAAGAGAAAGTTATCGGTTCACGTGACGGTTTGTTTTATATAAACGAAGCCACCGGAGTAGTGAAAAGTTTTGTAAAGCCCGTTTTGACTTCAGATCTGATACTGACAATCAGCTTCTATCAAGGAGAATATTATATCGGTACGTATGGTGGCGGTATGATGGTACTGAATCCGGGAACATTATCTCTGAAATATTTTGCACAAGGCGATACGGAGCTTTTTCAAAAGGGACATATATTCTGTGTGAAACCGGATGCAAAAGGAAATCTTTGGATAGGGACTTCACAAGGACTCTTCTGTTATAACGGACAGACCAAACAGATCAAACACTTTACTAGTGCTAATTCCCAACTGCCGGAGGGCAATGTGTATGAAGTAAGTTTTGATTCTACAGGCAAAGGATGGATTGCCACCGAAACCGGTATGTGTATTTATGATCCGGCTTCTCAAAGTTTACGCTCTAATGTGTTTCCGGAGGGATTCGTTCATCGGGATAAAGTGCGTACTATCTACGAAGATGCTGGACACAATCTCTATTTTATCCGTGAGAAAGGGAGCTTGTTTACATCTACTTTAACGATGGATCGGTTCCAGAACCGCTCTATCTTTTCTACTCTTCCGGACAATTCGCTAATGTCTGTTATAGAAGATAACCAAGGCTGGTTGTGGGTGGCTTGCAATGACGGGTTATTGCGTATCAAAGAAGAGGGAGAGGAATATGATGCTTTCACTTTTAATGATGGAGTGCCGGGACCAACTTTTACGAATGGAGCTGCTTATAAAGATGAAAAAGGACTATTGTGGTTTGGTAACACTAAAGGACTGATTTATGTCGATCCGAAACGTGTGGACGAAGTGCGTGGCAAGGTTCGTCCGATTGTATTTACCGATATACTGGCTAATGGCGTACCTTTTACCAGTTCCTCTTTGAAATACAACCAGAATAATTTGACTTTCTGTTTCACAGATTTCGCCTATGGTCTGCCATCTGCCTTACTATATGAATATCGATTGGAGGGAGTGGACAAGGACTGGAAACTATTGGCTGCGCAGAACGAAGTCTCTTATTACGGACTTTCTTCTGGAACTTATACTTTCCGTGTACGCCTTCCGGGAAATGAGCAATCGGAAGCTATCTGTCAAGTGACAGTACGCCCTATGATACCTTGGTGGGGATGGACGCTTTCCATTTTATTAATCGTAGGAATTATAGCCTTTATACGGTATTATGTCTGGAAACGTATGCGTCGTTTGCTTGTTTCTTCTGCTTCGCTGGTTTCGGCATCATCAGTAGAGGAGGCGATACAACAAAGAGAACAGTCTGTAGAACATCCGGAAGTAATTTCAGAGCAACAACCTTCCGTTGTTGAAGAGAAATATAAGACCAATAGACTGACTGAAGAGGAATGTAAAGAACTCCATAAGAAACTGGTGGCTTATGTGGAGAAAGAAAAGCCATATATCAATCCCGACTTAAAAATGGGTGACCTGGCTGCTGCATTGGATACTTCCTCACATTCATTATCGTATCTTTTGAACCAGTATCTTAATCAGTCCTATTATGACTTTATAAACGAATACCGTGTCACTCAATTCAAGAAAATGGTGGCGGACAGCCAATATTCACGTTATACATTGACTGCATTGGCGGAACTTTGTGGATTTAGTTCGCGTGCTTCTTTCTTCCGGTCATTCAAAAAGAGTACGGGAGTTACTCCGAATGAATACATCCGTAGTATTGGCGGCACAGCCAAAGAAGAGTAACTTTTCGACTTATTATCCCTGAAATCTATTTTGCATCCATATTCCCTTCACCCTTCACTTCTCCCTGTTCATCGGGGTTAGAGGGTGAACCCTGCCCTTTCACTTGGTGAACCCCTTCTCTTTTATTCTTTTCCTATCTCCAATCTGTTATTAGATAAGTTCTTCTTCTCCCCATCTAAACTTCCTTTTCCTTAATTGCAAAGTTGTTTTTTATAGGAAGCAAACTTTAAATGCAAGTTTTGTTTTTATAATCAAAGCTTGCATTTATAAAAACAAAGCTTGCAATTATATAATCAGAACTTTCATTTATAGTTTATCATTAACCAAAAGCAACTTTGCAACAAGGGCAAAACAAGTTTATCATTAATGAAAAGGAACTTATCTCTTAATGTCCTGCATCATCATTAGCCTGAATGTAAGATAAAGGGAAGGCCAAAATGGTGAAGAAAGGGACTAAAGAGGTGAAGGGGGTGAAAGCAAATGGGTATAAGGAGAGCGAAAATACATTGTTTTTTAGTAAACAGAGTATCAGATTATAAAATGAGACTCTGTTTGCTGTGAGTGTAACTAGCTGATATTTAGTGAAATATATGCGAATAAGTCTATCTGGATTCTCAGAGATTACTCCGCCCTATTTTCAAGCTGTTATATCCGAAATCCCCTCTATATTTGCATCGTGATCAAAACCGAAAAAGATAGTATTATGGAGACAATAGCTAACACTTACAACGACATTATCACCCGTTCTTATGAAGAATATTATCAGGTGATTCTTACCTATATTACTTATCGTATCACTCATCGCTACGAAGCGGAGGATCTAACCCAAGATGTATTTGTACGTCTGCTGGACTACAAACAAATGCTCCGTCCGGACACTGTGAAATATTTCCTGTTCACTATTGCCCGCAATATTGTAATCGACTATATCCGTCGTTATTATAAGAAGCAGGAAATAGATAGCTACATCTATGATACTATGTCTACTTCTACCAATGAAACAGAAGAAAAAATTATCGGTGATGATTTAATGACAATGGAACGGACTCGTCTGGCTGCCATGCCCGAACAACGTCGGTTAATTTATACATTAAACCGTTTCGAAAATAAAACTTCTCCGGAAATCGCTAATGAATTGAATCTAAGTTGTAGGACGGTAGAAAATCACTTATTCCTTGGACGCCGTGAAATGCGCGAGTTTTTCCGAAATTGTATATAATCTTATTCATTAATAAATAACCCTTTGTGCTTATGGAAAAGGAGTCAGTATTTACAAAGAGACATCTATATGCCTCACTTTATTTTAGAGAACAAAAATTTAATACTATTTTTAAACCTCAAATTTAATTTTATGAAACGAAGAGGATTAATTTTTAATTCGCAACCTAACAAGACAGTCGTGTTTGCGTTAGGATTAATGCTGGGACTATGTCCTGCTACACAGATCTGGGCTTTTGATAATGCGGATGAGAATCAAGTTGTACTACAATCTCATAAACAAGTAAAAGGACAAATTGTTGATGCAATGGGAGAGCCGATTATTGGTGCAAGTATACTTGAAAAAGGAACTACAAATGGGGTAATTTCTGATATTGATGGAAATTTCTCTTTGAATGTAAGTGCACCAAACGCTATTATTGTGATTTCATATATAGGCTTTAAATCACTAGAACTTCCTGCCTCTGATCCGAATTTGAAGAGAATCGTGATGAAAGAAGACACAGAAGTGTTGGATGAAGTTGTTGTAGTTGGTTATGGTACTCAAAAGAAGGAGTCTTTGACTGGTGCGGTGACTGTTGTAGGAGCTAAACAATTGGAAAATAAGGGAACAATGTCAAGTCCTTTGCAAGCTATGCAAGGAACAGTTCCGGGAGTTATTATCACGCGTAATTCTGGAGCACCAGGAGATGAAAGCTGGGGTATGAAACTCCGTGGTGCATCTTCTTCTAATTCTACAGATCCACTTATAATTGTGGATGGAGTGGAATACAGTGATGGTATTAATGGTATGCGCAATCTGAATCCGGATGATATTGAATCTATAAATTTCTTGAAAGATGCTTCTGCTGCAATATATGGTTCGAAAGCGGCCGGTGGTGTCGTTCTGATTACAACTAAAAAGGCAAAAGCCGGAAAAACCGTTGTTCAGTATAATGGTTCCTTTACAGGAAAAGTTGTTGGATTACAACCGGAACTGATGTCCTTAGATCAATGGGCAGATGCTGTAATCACTGCACAGACTAATGATGGTTATTCAGATTCTAACTGGATTCGTTATGCAAAACTGGCCAAGCTTTATAAAAATCAATATATTGACTTAAATCATAGTACTCATCCTATTCCGGAAGGTTTTAAAGACGTTGAAGATTTTGTATTTATGGATAATGATTGGCAGGATATATTGTGGGGAAACTCATGGTCTACCCAGCACGATCTAAGTGTCTCCGGAGGTACCGAGAGGAATTTATTTCGTTTATCATTGGGATATATGTATGACAACAGTACTTTGAAATGGGGAAATAATAATAACCAACGTTACAATATGCGTTTGAATAATCAGTTCAAATTATCGGATAATGTAATGTTGACATCCAGTATTGGCTATAATCGTCAAGATCAGGTGTCTCCCAGTATGATTGGCAAGGTCCTTTCCCAGTCTTCCCCTCAACCGGGTTTACCTGCTTCGACAATAGATGGACGCCCGTATGGCTGGGGTACTTGGCGTGCATTGAATTGGTGGGCTGAAGAAGGTGGCGATAACAAACTGAAGGTTTCGGCCATTAATATTAGTGAGTCATTGAATTGGAAAATATATTCAGATCTTGATATGGTTGTGAATGTGGGATATAACACGTCTACAGCAACACGTGAGAAAGTGGAAAAATCAATAGATTGGTATAATTACGCTGGTACAACATTGTTGGCAACAGAACCTACACAGGAAAATAGTAAATATTCTGATTCTTTCTCAAGGACTGATTATTATATGGCATCCGGTTATTTAAACTGGCATAAGACATTGGCAGAGGTGCATAACTTGAGTGCTATGGCTGGCGCACAGTATAACTATACACAATATAAATATACTTTTGTATCAGTAAAAGACATAAATCCATCTTTGGAAATTCCTAATGGTGCTGGAGAAGTTTTGATTAAAGACGGGGATAGCAAACCGGCGAAATGGCATGAAGCTATGATGTCTTATTTCGGACGTTTGAATTACGATTATAAACAACGTTATTTGTTGGAAGGTAATCTTCGTTATGATGGTTCTTCAAAATTCCGTCCTGAAAATCGTTGGCAATTCTTTTGGGGAGTATCCGGTGGCTGGCGCTTGAGCGAAGAGAGCTTCATGCACTCATTGTCTTCCGTAGTTAACAATCTGAAATTGAGACTTTCATACGGTGTGCTAGGTAATCAAAGTGGAGTAGACCGTTATGATGGAACACAGCTATATAATTTTGCTTCTTCCAACGGAGCATATATTGGTAGCGGAAAAGTTTCCACTATTGATACGAACGGAAAGATAGTGACTACAGACCGTACTTGGGAACGTATTCATAGTTATAACTTGGGAGTGGACTTTGCTTTTCTCAATAACCGGTTGACTGGTACTTTCGAACTTTTCATGAAGAAAAATAATAATATGTTGATTGATGCCCAGTATCCGGGTGTGTTGGGAGACAATGCTCCTACAATGAATCTAGGGAAGTTTGAGGCCAAAGGTTGGGAAGGAAACATTACATGGTCGGATAAAATCGGACCAGTTCAATATCATATTGGTGGAACTATAACTTATACCACTAATAAATTGATTGATTTGGGTGCAACTTCTGTTTTGAAATCAGGTTTTGTAGATAAGCAACAGGGATATCCTTTGAATTCTTATTTTGGTTTACGCTATATTGGAAAGATTCAGACACAGGAAGAATTGGAAAAATATAAATATTATTATTTGGATGGAAATGGGATAGGAATGCAGGATAATATTCGTTTAGGTGATAATATGTTTGAGGACGTAAATGGCGATGGTGTTTTGGATCAAAATGATTATGTATATTTGGGAACAGATGATCCGAAATTGTCTTATTCATTTAATGTTGGATTAGAATGGAAAGGCTTTGATTTTTCAGCTATTTTCCAAGGAGTCGGTCGCAGAACTGTTTATCGTGGTGGTGAAGGTAACGAAACTTGGCGAGTACCTATGAGTGCCATTTATTTGAATACAACTACTCAATCTATTGGCAACACATGGAGTCCTGAAAACAGGAATGCTTATTATCCTACCTATACCAGTGTAGGATCTATTAACAATTATAATTACCAATGTTCTTCCTGGTCAGTAGAGAATGGGTCTTATCTTCGATTGAAGAACCTGACTTTGGGATATACCTTACCTGTTTCGTGGTTGGCAAAAACAAATGTGATAAGTAAGTTACGTATTTACTTTACCGGAGCAGATCTTTGGGAGCATAGTAAATTAAAAGACGGATGGGACCCGGAGGCTTCACGCAAAACCAAAGATCTGGGACGTTATCCTTTTAACAGAACTTTTACTGTGGGTGTTAATGCAACTTTTTAAATAGAATATTATGAAACGATCAAAAATAACATTTTTCCTTGCTATAGTGTTAGGAATAACTTTGCACTCTTGTCTGGACATGGAACCTCAAGATCAGTTGGGGGGTAAAAACATGTGGACTTCAGTCAATGATTATAAACAGTTTGCCAATACTTTTTATAGTTGGACACGTGACTTCTCTTCTGTTGTATATGATGGAACACATAGTGATAAGCGTTCGGACTTGATTACTTACCAGAGCTATAATGAATTTAGCCGCGGAATAAACTCGATCCCTTCTTCAGATGCTAACTATACGGATAATTATAAACATATTCGTCGTACAAACTTATTGATAGAAAATGCTGAAACTTATTCCAAACCGGAAGATATAAAACAATATTTAGGGGAAGCTTATTTTTTCCGTGCATATAGTTATTTTGACTTACTTCAATTGTATGGTGATGTTATTATAACGAAGAAACCGTTGGATATTACAGATCCGGAGATGAAGGTAAAACGGAACGACCGTAGTGAAGTGGTTGATCTTATTATTGATGATCTCGGACATGCTATTGACAACTTGCCGGCTTTTAAAGAACTTAGTACTGAAGAAGAGGGACGTATTTCTAAAGAAGGTGCGCAGGCTTTCCTTTCCAGAGTTGCTCTTTATGAAGGAACATGGCAGAAATCACGTAATAATAATCAGAATACGGAACGTACCAAGAATTTACTGGATATAGCTGCCAAAGCAGCCCGAACGGTGATGGATGCTAAATATGGATATAGTTTCCGCTTATTTGGAACAGATAGTGAAACAAAAGTATTGGGTGACAGCGCACAGAAGTATATGTTTATTTTGGAGAATGAGAAATCTAATCCGGCTGGCATCAAGAAATCTGCTAATCATGAATATATTTTTGCTCGTCGCCATGACCAGATTTTAGCTTCAATCGGAAAGAATATAACTCAAGAGTGTCTGGCAAATGTACAATGGATTACTCGTAAGTTTGCCAATCTTTATCTATGTGACGACGGATTGCCCATCGATAAATCAGATCGTTTTCAGAAATATGATGAGAAAGTTTCTGAATTTCTGAACCGTGACAATCGTATGCGTTATACTTTACTAAAGCCGGGAACTCGTTATTGGGGAAATAAGTTCGGACGGACTTCTTGGCAATGGGATGAGGTAGATCTGAAGACCTCAAAGCTATATGATCCTGCGTCCGGTACTTGTTATGGTAATCAAAAATGGAGCGCTGAACGTGTTGTTCCGGATACACAAGAAGGATATGACTTCCCACTTATCCGTTATGCTGAAGTTTTGCTGAATTATGCAGAGGCAGTGTATGAAAGGGATGATAAGATAGAAAATGAAGACTTGAATATATCTTTGAACCAGGTTCGTCAGCGCGTGAATGCCAGTATGCCGGCTTTGACCAAAGAATTTGCGCAGACCCACGGACTGGATATGAGGACAGAAATACGTAGAGAACGTACTGTTGAGCTGTTTAACGAAGGTTTTCGTATTGATGACTTAAAGCGTTGGAAAACTGCAGAAAATGAGATGCCGCAAGCAATGTTAGGTATTAAATGGAAAGGTACTCAATATGAGTCATGGAATACGCCATTCAGTTTGAATGATGATGGATGTATTGTTGTAGAAACAGGTCGCCAGTGGGCAGATAAGAACTATTTGTATCCATTGCCTTCCGATCAGTTACAGTTGAATCCGAATTTGGGACAGAATCCCGGTTGGAAATAACGGAGTATGAATAAAAACAGAGAATCAATATGAAATATATAACTTTTTTATCAGCGAAATGTGTATCGGTGAGCCTTGCTATATTAGGCTTGCTATTGTCGGCAATTGCATGTGACGATAAAGAATATGGTGATGCGATGAGTGAAGGGCAATTGATGAATGATATTGAGATGAATATAGAATCATCCATAGCGTTAGCTGTAGGAATGGATATACAGGTTATTTGCAAATCTGTTCCGGAGAATGTTACTTATCCGGAGTTGTCTTGGAAATCATCAGATGAGAATATAGTATCTGTGTCACAAGAAGGTAAAATTACTGCAAAAGCAGTAGGAAAGGCAAAAGTGAATATATCCCAGAAAGCGGCCTTTGAAACACTTAAAACGATAGATGTGGAAGTAAAACCGGTAGCTACTGCGATTGAGATGGATGACTTTGAACTGTTTGAAGGCACGACTAAAAAAGCCTCTGTAAAAATTACACCTTCTAACGGATATAATGTCTTTCATTGGAAAAGTAGCAATGAGGAAATAGTAAAGGTGGATGCAGATGGTACTGTGACTGGAATTATCCCGGGAGAAGCTGTTGTTACAGCTATTGCCACTGATGGAACTTCTTTGACAGTTTCTGCTAAAGTGACTGTTCGGAAGGTAATCCCGGTAGAATCAATACAATTAGATCCGGTTGATGACATAATGATTGGACAGACTGTTGTTATTGGCTGTCATTTAGTTCCTGAAGAGGCCACTTCCGGTTTGTTAAGTTGGGTAAGTAGTGATGAAAAAGTGGCTGTTGTGGATGCCGATGGTGCTGTAACGGGAGTGGGTTATGGAACTGTGACGATTACCGCAACCGATCCTATGTCAAATATTTCGGCTACCACTAGTGTTACTGTAGGAGCCTTATTGGATTATCAGTTCCAATCTACTTTGAAACCATGTGATTTAAAACCTAATCAAGGTGGTACGGTTACATTTGATAATGGATATGCTCATATCATAATGAAAGGTCCTGACGGTAATGGAAATTGGCGCCAAGATATTAATATAGTTAATGATGCATATCAAAAGAAACTGGAGTATGCTCCTCAAACTTATAAATATTTAGCTATTAAATTAAGGAGACCGCAACAAAGTGCAACTGCGAATGCAGGTGTGTTGAAGTTTGATATAGGAGATGGAGTGACTGCAGGTAATTATTGCAATTCAGCAGATTACTATGTGTTTGATAAAGAAACTCTCACCATCGTAAAAAAAGGTACAGGAGTAGAAAAATATGGTGAGCCTAATATCTATGTATATGATATGTCTGTAGATAATGCTATAAAAGGAAGTAGCCCAATATTAACCAATGAGGCCGGTGTTGCTACTATGACATTGTTATCTTTGTGGATTGCTGATGTTAAAGAAGCCGCAATCGATAAAACGTATGATATGTATTGGATAAAAACCTTCAAAACATTAGAAGATTTGAAAGCTTACATAGAAAAAGAAAATAACAAATAAATCTGAAGTATGAAAACGAAATATATAAATGTGTTATTTAGTTTTGTTATAGCATCTTTTATGATGTCATGCAGTAGTGAAATTCCTACTGGGGACGCAAATAAGTTTAGTGATATGAAAAGTCCGGAGGAGGATATGGTAAAGAGAGATTATTTGCCATTGAACCATCCTTGTATGCTCCATACGCAGGCTGATATTAATAGGGTAAAGAGCAATTTGAACCGATCCCCTTGGGCGGAAGCTTATGCCCAATTGGAAGCAAGCCAATATGCGCAAAGTTCTTATACTGAAAACACAAGAGCTTTGCTTGACGGATATTTGAAAAGAATGGATAAGAATAATTGGTCAGGTAAATATTCGGATTATTCAAATTACACAGCATGTATGTATGATGCTGCGGCTGCTTATCAATTGGCACTTCGTTATCAGTTATCGGGAAATACATCATTTGCGGATGCTGCTGTGAAACTTTTCAATGCATGGGCTACTAATTGTAAGGGGATATTAAGAATGGAAGGTTATACCAATAATATTCCAGATCCTAATCTATATCTAATTCCTATTCAGGCACATCAGTGGGCAAATGCAGCAGAATTACTTAGAGACTATAATGGCTGGGATAGGGATGATTTTGAAAAGTTTAAAACTTGGATGAAAGATACATTTTATAGTGTTTCCGATATGTTTCTTAAAAATCATAATGGTGGACAAGGTAATATGCACTATTGGTTAAATTGGGATTTGGCACAGATGACATCTATTCTTTCAATTGGTATTTTATGTGATGATAACGTGATGATTAATCAGGCTATTGTATATTTCAAGAATGAAGAAGGAAGATATAAAGAGGCGGGAAATATAAAGAATGCAGTTCCTTATTTGCATCAAGACCCGGATTCGGATGAAATACTTGGGCAATGTGAGGAGTCCGGACGTGACCAGGGGCATGCTACTTTATGTGTTTCTTTGATGGGGACATTCTGCCAAATGGCCTATAACATTGGTGAGGATTTGTTTGCTTATGATAATTATAGGGCAGTAGCTATGGCAGAATATGTAGGAAAGTATAATCTTATCAAGGATGAGTCTTTTAACAAAGGAACATTGGTAGGGGATGATTTCATCTATGATTCTAATTCTTTCCCTTATACTTCTTATTCTAATCCCTCGTATACAAACGCAACCATATCTACAGAGCAACGTGGCACTAAACGGCCTTCATGGGAATTGTTTTATGGATATTGTAAGGAGAAAGGAATTTCTTCTCTCTATAGCGAAAAATGGGCTGACCAGATGCGTCCTGACGGAGGAGGTGGAAACTACGGACCGAACAGTGGAGGATTTGACCAGTTAGGTTTTGGTACGTTGATGCATTATAGAGAATGATAATATTCATTTTTGAATATTTTTTGTAAGGGGATTAGGTATTTACCTAATCCCCTTCGTATATATAAGCAAATAGGTTAAGAAATAGATTGTTTGAAATCAGAGATTGGATTCAGTTTTTGAAGTGATTAGTTTTTGTGAAGGTAGAAAGAACCTGTTTTTAGGAATAACGAATCTTATTTTGAATGAAATTGATTATTAAGGTATATGCGTAAAAAGATTCTGTTTTTAGCAGGAATGATGGCTTGCTGTTCATTGGCAGGTGCACAAGAAATCTCTAAGACCTGGGTGGCTGATAAGGGGAATGGAACTTATCAGAACCCGGTTCTTCATGCAGACTATTCGGATCCGGATGTATGTGCAGCCGGAGATGATTTCTATATGACAGCGTCCAGTTTTAATTGTATTCCCGGAATTCCTATTCTTCATTCTAATGATTTGGTGAATTGGTCGTTAGTAAACTATGCTTTACCGATTCAGGAGCCGGAAGAATTCTTCGATAAGGCACAGCATGGTAAAGGCGTATGGGCACCGGCTATTCGTTTTCATAACGGAGAGTTCTACATTTACTGGGGTGATCCGGATTATGGAATCTATATGATTAAAGCCAAAGACCCGAAAGGAAGATGGAGCAAGCCTGTATTGGTGAAAGCCGGGAAAGGAATGATTGACCCGACACCACTTTGGGATGAAGATGGAAAAGTTTATCTTGTACATGCATATGCTGGTAGTCGTAGCGGAGTGAATAGCATCGTAGTTATTTGCGAACTGAATGCTGAGGGAACAGAAGTAATTTCCGATCCGGTGATGGTATTTGATGGAAATGATGGAAAGAACCATACGGTAGAAGGACCGAAGCTCTACAAACGCAACGGATACTACTATATTTTTGCTCCGGCAGGTGGAGTAGCAACCGGTTGGCAATTAGTACTTCGCTCGAAGAACATTTACGGCCCTTACGAATCGAAGATCGTAATGGCACAAGGAAAGACAAATATCAACGGGCCTCATCAAGGTGGCTGGGTAGATACCAACACAGGAGAATCCTGGTTCGTTCATTTTCAAGATAAAGGAGCTTACGGACGCGTGATTCATCTGAATCCGATGACTTGGGTAAATGATTGGCCTGTAATCGGAGTAGATAAGGATGAAGATGGTTGCGGTGAACCGGTAACGACCTATAAGAAACCGAATGTAGGAAAGACATATCCGATAGCCACTCCGCCGGAGAGTGATGAATTCAATACCCGTCATTTAGGGTTACAATGGCAATGGCATGCCAATAAAAAAGACACTTACGGGTTCACGACCGACTTGGGGTATATTCGTCTTTATGCAGGCAGTCTCTCAAAAGAATTTGTGAACTTCTGGGAAGTTCCTAACTTGTTGATGCAAAAGTTTCCGGCTGAAGAGTTTACGGCTACAACCAAATTGACATTTACTGCCAAGCAGGATGGGGAACAAACCGGAATCATTGTAATGGGATGGGATTATAGCTATCTCTCCATTCGTAAGGAGGGAGATCAGTTTATTCTGCAACAAGCAGTCTGCAAGGATGCGGAACAGCAAAATCCCGAACAGATAAAAGAATTGGCAAACATTCCGGTGGAACATCTGAAGATGCCGGGAGTAGCAGATAATGAGTGGCAAACAGTTTATTTGCAAGTAAAGGTTCGTAAAGGAGCCGTTTGTACATTCGCTTATAGTCTGGACGGAAAGCAATACATGACAGTGGGAGAGCCTTTCACAGCCCGACAAGGCAAATGGATTGGAGCCAAAGTTGGAGTATTTTGCGTAACTCCGAATGAGGGCAATCGTGGATGGGCAGATGTAGACTGGTTTCGGATGACTAAGTAACTGACCGATCAAGTAACTGACAAAGAGAAATAAAGATTAAGAATTAACGCGAATATATTTGAACTAAGATGAAAAAGATTGTAGTAGGTCTGGCTGTGATGTTAGGTTTTTGTATGTGCACTCACAAGCCTTCCGGTACATTGGATGTGAATAGGGCATTAGACTACTGTGCAGAGCAGACACAACGTACGCTTACGGAACTGAAAACAGATTCCGGCATTGACTATACGATGATGCCACGTAACATTATGGCTGACGAACACCACTGGAACTGTCGTAAGGCAACGAAAGAAGAATGGTGTGCCGGTTTCTGGCCGGGTGTGCTCTGGTATGATTACGAATATACACAGGATAAGCATATTCTGGAAGAAGCGAAGAAGTTTACGAACTCATTGGAATTCCTTTCTCGAATACCAGCTTATGACCATGATTTGGGATTTCTCGTATTCTGCAGTTATGGAAATGGCTATCGCTTGACGAAAGATCCTGCTTATAAGAAAGTGATTCTGGATACGGCCGATTCGCTGGCTACTTTATTCAATCCGGTTGTAGGAACAATGCTTTCGTGGCCTCGTGAAGTGGAACCACGCAACTGGCCTCACAACACAATCATGGATAACATGATTAATCTCGAAATGCTTTTCTGGGCAGCAAAGAATGGTGGAAATCCTTATTTGTATGATGTTGCCGTTTCTCATGCTGATAAAACAATGAAATGTCAGTTCCGTCCCGATTATACATCCTACCATGTAGCAGTCTATGATACCATCACTGGTAATCTGATAAAAGGAGTAACCCATCAGGGCTATGCAGACAGTACCATGTGGGCGCGTGGTCAAGCATGGGCAATCTACGGATATACTGTAGTCTATCGGGAGACGAAAGATCCTAAATATCTTGATTTCGCACAGAAAGTGACAGATGTTTATCTCGAACGTCTGCCGGAAGATAAGGTTCCTTATTGGGATTTCAGTGCCCCGGGAATACCGGATGCTCCGCGTGACGCTTCGGCTGCGGCAGTAGTGGCCTCTGCTTTGCTTGAACTATCTACTTACCTCCCGAATGGAACCGGAAAACGTTATAAAGATGCAGCTATTGAAATGCTGGCAAGCCTGAACTCTGACAGTTATCAGAGTGGCAAGAGCAAACCGTCCTTCCTGCTTCATAGTGTAGGACATTGGCCGGCTCATTCAGAGATAGATGCCTCTATTATTTATGCAGATTATTACTACATTGAAGCATTGCTTCGGTTGAAACGTCTGCAAGAAGGAAAGAATGTAATTAAATAAAGAAGATTTATATAGAATAAAACACTATCTTTATCACAGTTATTTAACAATAAATCTATGTTGTATGAAACAGTGCATTAAAACAAATGGAGTTTTATTCTTTTTTTGTTTGATATCATTAATCATTACTGCACAGGAGCAATCAGTGCAGTCTAATATCAAATGCTTGAATTATCCTAGTTCGTTTGAGTTATTGCTTCGGCATTTTAAAGGAAAAATTGTATATATTGATGTAATGGCATCTTGGTGTAAACCCTGTCTGGCAGAACTCAAAGAATATGAAAAAACAGATGATTTTTTCAAAAAGAATGATATTGTAAGACTTTTTATTTCAATAGATGAACCCAAGGATTGGAATGCCTGTTTGAAAAGATTGGATGAAAGATTATTAAATGGGTATTTTGTCACCTATCATCGACCAGAGAATAGTGTTGAGAATAATAAATTTTCTGTTGAAGTGGAGAAGTTGTTTGTCACTTATGATGAGAAAGGTAATTTCGCCGGGCTTTCAGTTCCTCAGTTTATTATTGTTAATAGGGAGGGAACTATTGTAGAATATAAGGCACAAAGACCAAGCAATCCGGAGGAATTGAAGAATCAGTTGAAACAATACTTGGAATAATATGAGGAAAGACTCCCAAAAACGAAAAGCTCTGCAAGAACGAAGGTTCCGTGCAGAGCTTTTTTTACTGGTTAGGGTTAGGTTTATTTTATTGTTTTACCTTGATGATGTCATAATTCAGATCGCTGACAGCTTCTTGCAAGCTATCGTTCACCAGACGAAGAGTGGTGTCATTTACAATCACGAAATACATCGGAGCTTCACCATCCTTCGGAGTTAACTTAACAGCAGTAACAGGTTTTTTGTTCACAACCTTGTGTACTGTTTGTTGTTTTCCTTTTGAAGTGAAAGTCTTGTTTTGTCCTTGACCTTCAGCATCGAGGTAAGTCATATCCAGTGTATACGCAGTATCTACACCGTCAGTTGCAGCGTTCAAGGTTAGTACATAGTCAATACCCGGACCGTCGGCAGCAGGAAGAGTACCTTCATAAACTTCAGTCAATTCGGTAATCGGAGTCATAGCAAGAGCTAGACTGTCTGCTTGAGCCTCTGCGGCTTTGTTTGCTTTTGATTGGCATGATGCCAAAGCAGCTACGACTGCTGCTAACATAATTACTTTTTTCATCGTTAAGTGCTTTAAGTTAATATAAATATAGTGAGCTATTGCTCGTTTTTTGCTATCCTATTCCTGCTCTTCGTCCCGTTTGATGACAAGCAGTTTGTCTACTCGTCCGCGGTCCATGTCCACCACTTCGAATTGCAGATTCTTGTAGGTGAAGATGTCTCCCGCTTTCGGGATACGGCCAATCAGGAACATGGCTAATCCCCCCAGAGTGGTGAAGTCTTCCGATTCCAGATCTTCATAGGATAAAATCCCCATTTCCTCCATGAAGTCGTCGATGTTCATTGAAGCTTCCACCAGCATCGAACCATCCTGCCTTGTGACGATTTCTTCTTCTTCCGTTTCATCCTCTTCAAGGATGTCTCCGAAGATACTTTCGGTCAGGTCGTGCAGTGTGATAATGCCTTCTGTGCTGCCATACTCGTTAACAACAACTCCGAACTTGTTTTTGTTCTTCTTAAATAGCTCTAAAACTTTATTTGCATATAAACTTTCCGGAATAAAGAGGGGAGGACGGGCTATTTCGCGTAAGTTAAACAGCTTTTTACTGCCTATCATCAGGATAATATCCTTTACGGAAACTACACCGATAATCTCATCTTTCCGTTCGTCCACCAACAGATATTTGCTATAATGTTCTTCTTCGATTGTCTTCATCACCTTTTCCTGCGTATCATCAGGGTGAAGGATAATGAGATCTCTGCGATGCGTCATCAGTTCGTTAGCCCGTTTGTCGGAGAAGCGGAACACATCGCGTATCATTTCCGTTTCCTCTTTGTCAATCACACCCTGTTCCGAACTTTGATGGAGAATCATTTTGATTTCCTCCTGCGTCATGGGGCGTTCTTCGCTTTTCAAACCGATGAGTTTATTCAGTAGCCGGGTAGAGACACTCAGCAACCATACAAAAGGATAAGAAACCTTTGTCAGGAGAATCATGACCGGGCTGAACAAAGTGGCGTATCGCTCCGGATTACTAAGAGCGATAGATTTGGGTACTAGCTCTCCGATAATCAGAGAAAGATAGGTAATGATTGCTACGGTAGTAATCATTGCCAGGTTGCGTGCATAAGCTTCTGCGCCCGGAATGAGGGAAAAGAAAGGAACGAGGTCGTCGGCAATAGCCACACCACCATACGCACCGGATACGATACCGATCAGCGTAATACCGATCTGAATGGTAGATAAGAACTTTTCCGGTTCTTCCAATTGTTTTAAAACTCCACGGGCTGATTTGTTACCTTTTGCGACAAGTGTTTCAAGACGTGCTTTGCTGGATGATACCAGCGCAATTTCATACATGGCAAAAATGCCATTCAGTACAAGTAAGAGAAGTATGATAAGAAATTCCATAAATGGATTAAAATGGTTATAGGGTCGAAATTACAAGAAATCAGGGCACTATGCAAATCTATGTTATAGATTAATGATTTTTTAATAATAGTGTGTCCTTTTTTATCAAAAACAGAGGAGGAGATACTGCGGTTGACAAACCGCAGTATCTCCTCCTCTGTTTTTGATTTAGGAACGATGTCCGTTATTATTTAGCGTAGGTTGCTGCTTTTGCTTTTGCACGTTCGATACGTTTCATGGTATCCGGGTGTGACGAGAACATCTTTTGCAGGTAAGAAGCTTGTGGAGCATCTTTCGACAGTTCGGACAACTTAGTCAGTGAGTTAGCCATTGCATACGGGTCGATACCGTTCTTTACACAGAACTCTACTCCGTAATCATCCGCTTCGCTTTCCTGCTTCTGTGAATATTGTGCGCCTGCCAGAGCTTCAGCCATAGCTCCCAGCTCGGAGTCGGTCAGTTTGGCTACTTTATCGCTGCTGGCACCTGCTGCATTCTTCACGGCTGAACGGAGATAAGCATTCTTCATGGCATCTTTAGAATCTGTGTGAACTACGTGGCCAATCTCATGTCCTACCACTGCCATCACTTCTTCATCCGTCATCACATCCATCAGACCGGCGCAAATACGTACACTACCGTCGCCACAAGCGAAAGCATTTACGTCTACCACTTCATATACACCAAAGTTAAGTTTCAGTCCATCCACTTCTTTGATATGTCCCGTCAATTTCTCCAGACGTTTGCCATATTCAGTATCAGGTTTGGTCAATGGATTATGAGCATCCATCCATACCATATACTCCTTACTCATGTTGGCGATGTCCGCATCAGATAAAGTAACGGCTGATACTACGTCTTTACCGGCTTGTAACGCTTTTCCCAAATTAATCTTCTTGCCGAATTGTGCAGAAGCTGTCATACCCATGCCTAACAATACGAAGGCAATCATAGCGATTTCTCTTTTCATACTCTTTTCTAGTTTACAGTTTTATGCATAAATTAATACTCAAATGTTATTCCTAATGTGGGGAGCAATGTCCCGCTCGATTGTTTGAGGCGTTTCATTTTATAGTGTTGACTGTCGGCAGGGGCTTCCGGATTTTCGATGATACCGGTGCTCATCAGTACATCTTGCTGTTTCAGTTTGCTTACCGTGATATTTTGCAAATCAAGATAGAATCCCAGCATACAATGTTTCAGATAAAATGTCTTGTCGATACGGAGGTCTACCTGTGCAAAAGCCGGAAGACGTTCTTTATTATATTTAGAATAGTCGTAATATGCTTTACCTTGTGCATCCCAGGCAGATACCAGAGATGACTTTTCTTCATCATAAGGCGTATAAGGAGCACCGCCGATGCAACTGACTTTCATCCCGACACTCCATTGGCGCGGCAGATTGTAGGTTCCCCGTAAGTTGAAGATATACCGGTTGTCCCATGCGGATGCAATGTATTCACTCTCTTTGTCGTTGCGGTATTCGCTTTTAAATAAGGTAAAGGAAGAAGCCAGATTCAGTTTCTTGGCGATCAGCCATTTCACCAAAATCTCCGCACCATACGAACGTCCCTGGGCGGTGGAGGTCAGCAATTCGTTGCCAATCACCCCGTAGTCATTTCCTTTGCAGGTAAGAGGAATGCCATCCACAACGGAGAGCGGAATTTTATCATAATCTTTGTAGAATCCTTCCACGGAAACTTCGAAAGTATCTCCTTTGCGCCAACTGATACCCAGACTTTCCTGGCTGACTTTCATATAGCGGAGATTGTATTTGTTTACATACGTTCCGTTATTATCCTTAAAACCGAGAGCCGTGTAAGGAGGCAACTGGTAATAAAGTCCTGCATTTCCGCTTATGAACCAGTGTTCGGCAAGTTGATAGGAAAGCGATATGCGCGGTGAAAGCTGGTCGGAGAGTGATTTCATCGCTGATGAATAATTGTTGGCATCCGCTCTCAATCCTAGAGAAGCTGTGAAGCGTTCGTCCATCGAAGAGTAGCTGATAGTGCCGAAAAGTCCCCAACGCATCATCCCCAAATAGGTATGGTAATCAAACGTTTGTGCCTGATTGGTATACGCCTTTTGAAAGGTGGTATTGGTATATTGACTATAATCAAGGTTCACTCCGAGATTGATTTTCCAGTTGCGGAAAGAAGAATTGTTTTCGAAACGGAACTTTGTCTCTTGTTCGGTAGAACGGAGGCGGAGCATCAGATTCTCCGGAATGCTTTCATCATTCTGCCGGTATTTGGTATTGCGGTTGTTCAGATAACTGTGGCTGACTACCACCGATTGCACATGCGGACCTGCATAATGACGATATACAGCACCTAGGGTAAACGTTTCCTGCTTGATTTTCGGCAGGTAACTAAGGATATATTCATTGTCCTCGCTATCTGCTTTCGTATTCAGTCGCATATTATCGATCCCTCCAAGTCCCAATACCGTCAGCTCGTTCTGTTCGTTAAACCGGGTTTTCAATTTGAACTGCGCATCGGTGAAAGTCGGCAGGAAAGGGAGGTCGAGCATATCAAACAGGAATTGCAGATAAGATTGACGTACAGATACCAGATAAGAGGTCTTTTTCCCGATATGCCCGTTGGAGGCGAGCGACACTTCGGATGCTCCGAGGGTAGCCTTTACAGAGTTATGCTCCATATTTCCGTCGCGCAACTTGAAATCAAGAACGGAACTAAGTGCGTTTCCTCTATCAGTGGGGAAAGCACCAGTGTAGAAATTGACTTCACGTATCAGGTCGGCATTAAGGATTCCCACCGGACCGCCGGATGCTCCTTGCGTACTGAAGTGATTGATATTGGGTATTTCCACTCCGTCCAGATAAAAACGGTTTTCAGAAGGAGAACCACCGCGCACAATCAAGTCGTTGCGGTAGCCGATAGGCGAGAAGGCAACTCCCGGATAAGACTGAACAATACGTGAAATGTCCCGATTAGCTCCCGGACTTTTTTCTATTTCCTGCAATCCGATGATGCGCAGGCTGACTGGACTTTCCAGATCGCGCCGGAAAGGAGAAGCGGTGACGGTTACTCCTGCGAGTTCGGTCAGGTTCTCTTCCATTTCTATCGAAATGTTCAGATCTTTGGTAGATAAGATATATTCGGGGGTGGTGACACTTTTGTAGCCGATGGCAGTTGCTTGCAGGCGGTAGATGCCGGGAGGCACTTGTTCGATGGTGAAATGGCCTTCCGCATTGGTGACGCCACCTTTGTTCAGCCCGAGAACCATTACGTTAATGAACTCTAATGGCTGACGGCTGTTTTTCTCAATAACCGTTCCCCTGATTTGATGTACAGGTTGTGCCTGTAGCAGGGAAAGCAGAAGGTTTGAAAATAGTAGCAGTGTCAACAGTCTTTTCATGTGATTGCGAATTATTGCTGCGAAAGTACGAAAAAAGTATTAAAGAATGATACCTTCCGTAAATAAAAACAGAATCACTTCCTGTTTGGTTCGTTTTACCTACTGATAAAGTTAGCCGGATTTTGTTTCACATTTCATTTTTATATCTTATTTTTGTGGGACATATTAAAACAGATTCCTTATGAAGACTGTAAAATTGATAACTTGTAATGATGCGATGAAGGCACATATCCTTCAGGGAGCGTTGGAGAATGAAGGCATTGAGTCTATTCTGCACAATGAGAATTTCTCTACTTTGTATAAGAGTTGTGTGAGCAATATAGCAGGAGTGGATATATTGGTGGCGGATGAGGACTATGAAAATGCTGTCCAAGTGTTGAGGGATAACGATAGTTGGCCGGAAGAGTTGACGCTTTGTCCGTATTGCGGTTCATCGGACATTCAGTTGGTTCTAAGAAAAGGAAAGCGGTGGCGCGCTTTGGGTGCCGCTATCATTTCTGCATTGATGGTCACTCCTCCGGGAGATAACCACTGGAACTATACCTGTAAACAGTGTCATAAAACCTTTGAAATGCCGGTTTCTAAATTTAATCCTTCTGCAGAGACAGAGGAATAATTATATCTAACTATTATAACACACAATGAAAAAGAAAAAACTCTTATTAATTGCTCTTCTTTTAGTATGGGTGGCTCCGTCTTTTGCTGCCAAAGTAGATACCTTATTAATTAAAAGTCCTTCCATGAATAAGGATGTGCAAGTGGTGGTGGTAACGCCGGATGCTGCGTTGGGAAAGAAAGCTGTTGCTTGTCCCACCATTTATTTATTGCACGGTTACGGTGGAAATGCTAAAACATGGATTGACATAAAACCGAATCTTCCTCAAATTGCAGACGAGAAAGGAATCATATTCGTTTGTCCGGACGGAAAGAATAGTTGGTATTGGGATAGCCCAATCAATCCGTCTTTCCGCTATGAGACCTTTATTTCATCGGAATTGGTGAAATATATCGACGAACATTACAAGACGATTGCCGACCGCAAGGGACGTGCCATCACCGGATTGAGTATGGGTGGACACGGAGCAATGTGGAATGCGATCCGTCATAAAGATACGTTTGGTGCCGGTGGAAGTACGAGTGGAGGAATGGATATTCGCCCGTTCCCGAAGAACTGGGATATGTCCAAGCAGTTGGGAGAATATGAATCAAATAAAGAGGTATGGGATAATCACACCGTTATCAATCAGATTGATAAGATAGAGAATGGTGATTTGGCTATCATTGTCGATTGTGGAGAAGGAGATTTCTTCCTGAATGTGAACAAGGATTTGCATAACCGTCTACTGGAAAGAAAGATCGATCATGATTTTATTACTCGTCCGGGAGCACATAATGGACAGTATTGGAATAACTCCATTGATTATCAGATTCTGTTCTTTGATAAGTTTTTCAAGAAATAAATCCGGAAATACTTGACTTTGGCTTTTCAATGTCGTATCTTTGGATACAGAATCATAAAATAGATTGAGGTTAAACTGCGATAGAAGGAGGAGGCGAAAGCTTTCTCCTTTTTTGTTATATGCTGCGGTGACGGAGAATCTCACCCCGGCTTGTAGCGGTTGTAAGCCCGGGTGTAAAGACACTTTAGCTGCCGGGGGATGGGAAATCAGGTGTTTTATCTGAGTAAATCATACGCTTGGTTAAGTGTAAACCGATGCTTTGTTAGATGTAAACCAACGCTTTGTTTAGTAGAATCAGACGGTCTGTTTTGAAAAGGTGGAATAATGGGATTCTTTTGTTAATGATGCGTAAATCTGCTATTGACAAGAAGTGTGGTGAAAAACGAAAAGAAGTGCTCCCCAAAAGTTTCTTATATAACTTTTGGGGAGCACTTCTTTTCATTCTATTTGGTTCTTGCTTTGCTTCTATTTAATCTTTAGACCGCCACCACCGACAAACCGCCTACTTGCGGGACTAATAACACTTTTCTCAATCTTGAATTGTGCTTTTGTAGTTGTATCTTCTTCTTTTTCCGGGGGATAAGTGCCTTCTATAACACCGATGGCTACTTTTAATAATCTTTCATTTGGGTCACCGAATGGCAGAAACTCACTGTAATTAGTAACTCCATCAATGGTCGTTTCACTGATTTTAAGATCTGTTGCAGGTGAGATAGCTCCTCCGGCATCGTGATTGGAATCATAAACAGTACATACTACCGGGTTGACTGACCACAGAAATTCTTCATTAATGAATTGTTCTGTTGCTACGTTTTGTCCTTTTGTGACACCACCGATGGTTACGACAGGATAGCTGTCTTTCAGGAAGAGACTTCTGATTAACATTTCCGGTGCTCCAGCTGTTGTACTGCTTGTGATAGCAAACAGACCGGGCAGGTCTAAATTAACACCGCTCTTTAATATTTCACTATCAAAGTTGATGGTGGCATCCTTGTCCCTGTTTTTATTATTATACTCCAGATAGGCCATCGGCTTATTTAATCGTACTTCTGAAGTCAAAATTGTACCTAATAACTGAACGCAGTCCAATGAACCACCGGCGTTATAACGTAAGTCAAGTATAACATATTTTACGCCTGCTGTCTTGAATTCTTGTGAAATTTGTCGCAGTTCGTTATTGTACTTGTCCGGATCACTGTTGGTGCCGGCTGTGAAACTACTGTACATGAGATACCCTACTTTGATTTTTTGGCCATTCTCTTCTGCTGGCAGTACTGTATACTTATGTACCGGATTATCTTCAACGGATCGTGCCGCAGGTAGTTTTAGGGTTTTGCCGTTAGGTACTACTTTGTACACATATTCTGTTTCTCCTTCTCCTCCTTCTTCCGTATCAACGTTTGTTTGATCTTCCTCTTCTGTCACAGGAACTTTTTTCCATTCACCCATCACCAAATCCCGGGCTTTGGTTCCCTGTAGCAATTGAGTCTCGTATTTCTTGCTGATGTAAGAAGTATCGACTTTCATAATCCAGTCACCGCGCACCAATCCGGCCGCTTCTGCCGGTGAACCGGGAATGACGTAAGTAATTAACGCATTATAAGCTGTATCAATATCCGCACTTCGAACTAGTGAATAATCAAATCCATAGGTAGGTAGGGGAGTTTCCATCACAGAATCTACAAACGAGTAACTGTCGCTTTTCGATTTCACTTTAGACAAGAACGAGGCAGGTTCCAAAAACAGATTCACATCATCGTAGGAAGGTAGATCTTGATACCACAGATAGTTCTGCTGCATGATGTCGTACATCCATGTATCCAGTGCGGTCTGATGGGCATACTCCGGCCAGCGGTCGACACCACAGGAGAAAAAGCCACTGATAAATACGATGCTCAGGGCAGGTATGAGGATTATCTTTCTTAATTTCGTCATCATAAAAAGCTTTTTACTGTGCAAATGTAGGAAATACTTTGCTTATCTACCACATTTATGGTATAAAAATGCCTTCAATATGTGATTGGCTGTTAGAGATTCTTGCCTTATCTTTGTAGCATAGAATTTTTTAATAGGTATTAGCTTACATATAGAACGTTATTAATAGACGAATCATTATTCATGGATATAGCTGCATTATTATCAGGAGGTGTCGACAGTTCGGTTGTTGTACATCTCCTTTGTGAGCAAGGATATAAGCCCACTCTTTTTTATATTAAGATAGGCATGGACGGAGCGGAATATATGGACTGTTCGGCAGAGGAAGATATTGAATTATCTACTGCTACGGCACGTAAGTACGGTCTGTCTTTGGAGGTAGTGGATTTGCATCAGGAGTATTGGGAGAATGTAGCGGCCTATGCCATTGATAAAATCCGGCAGGGACTGACGCCTAATCCGGATGTGATGTGTAATAAGCTTATCAAATTCGGTTGCTTTGAACAGCGTGTTGGGAAAGACTTCGACTTTACGGCAACCGGTCATTATGCCACCACCTTGCAACGCAACGGTAAAACTTGGTTGGGCACAGCGAAAGACCCTGTGAAAGACCAGACAGACTTTCTCGCACAGATTGATTACCTGCAAGTTTCCAAACTCATGTTTCCCATTGGAGGTTTGATGAAACAAGAAGTACGTGAGATTGCCAATAAAGCCGGATTGCCGAGTGCCAGAAGGAAAGATAGTCAGGGTATCTGTTTTCTCGGGAAGATAAACTACAATGATTTTGTCCGTCGCTTTTTAGGAGAAAAGGAAGGGGCGATTATTGAATTGGAAACCGGAAAGAAATTGGGTACACATCGCGGCTATTGGTTTCACACAATCGGCCAGCGCAAAGGGCTTGGATTGAGTGGTGGTCCCTGGTTCGTAGTCAAGAAGGATATTGAAGAAAATACAATTTATGTGTCCCGCGGTTACGGTGTGGAAACACAGTACGGCAATGAATTCCGGATGCATGATTTCCATTTCATTACTGATAATCCCTGGAAAGGGCAGGAGAAGGAGATAGACATCACTTTCAAGATTCGTCACACTCCCGACTTTACCAAAGGAAAACTGATACAGGAAGGAGAGAAGCAATTCCACATTTTGTCCTCTGAAAAGCTGCAAGGCATTGCTCCGGGGCAGTTTGGGGTGATTTATGATGAAGAGGCGAAAGTTTGTGTGGGAAGCGGAGAAATCATCTGTTAAATAGTTCCCTTAGAGGGGTAGAGGTTAGTGAATAGCGGTGTCAGATATAGTATTCGGCTAAATCCACAATCCCTGCCCTCATCGCATATTTAGTAGCCTCGTGCACATTATTCACCCCCAATTTGCGAAAGATATTCTTACGATGGCTGTTGATCGTATGGAAACTAAGATTTTTCTCTGCTGCAATCTCTTTCGTTGTTTTCCCTAATGCAATTTCTTTTAGGATATTCTTTTCTGTCTGCGTCAGCAAATGGTCGTCCATGCTTGACGCTGCCAGCGGAGAAGAAGTTCCCGAAAGCAGCAGATTGCTGACATGATTGCAAATATACCGTTGTTTGCGGGTGGCGCATTGAATGGCAGTCATGATTTCTTCTTTTGAGTTATCTTTCATCACTATCCCGAAAGCCATGCTGCTGAATAATACCTGACGGAGAAAGTTCAGGCTTAGTTCGTCAGAGAATAGAATCCAGTCGGCTTCCTTGAATCTTTCCTGCAGGACAATCAATTCATCTGCCCCCGCAAAATTGAACAAGGTGTAATCCAGGATAATCACTGCTTGCGGATACAATCGTAGCTGCTGAATCAGTTCAGCTTTGTTGTCAGCTTCTAAAAGAAGGGATACCTCCTTTTGTTTACTCAACAGGAACATCATTCCTGCCTTACTGATATCCTGATTGTCTGCAATGATAAATTCTCTCATAAGCCATACTGAATAAAAAAAAACTCCGCTACAAATGTACGCATTTTGCGTGATTTGTAGCGGAGTTATGATAAGATTCTTGTATCCGGATTACCAGGAACGTCCCTTGAAGATATTTGACTGGTCAAGCGGAACGATATTTCCGTTCAATGTCAGGTTGTTGTTGCTGAAGTTCGGGCTGATACTAACCGAAGCTGTATTGTTTCCACTGCTCATATTAATAAATACTTGAGCGGAGATGCCGATACCCTGAACACTGAATGAACAGTTCACATTTCCTTTTTTGTCGATATTCATCTTCATATCCGAAGAATTACCATCTACTGTCACACCACCGATTCCGTTAGGACCTGGGTAAGGAGTGTTGAAAGCAGTCTGTACGGTAGCTCTGTTGCCGTTCATCAGGACGAAGTTGGTGTTTGAAGTAACAAAAGCACTCATACCGTTGCGGAAGACAACCTGATTAGCTTCCAATACAAATTGCTTGTTTTTCAAAGCCTGTACAGCTTGTTGATAGGCTGCCATGTCCTGCACCTCTTCTTCGGCACGGAGTTTCGCTCTCTCTGCATCTCTTTGAGCTTTTCTTTCTGCGCGGCGTGCTGCTGCGTTACTTTCTTGTGCATACATCATTGTGCTTGCACTCACTAATACTAATGCTACTAATGCAATAAACTTTTTCATAACTTTTTTTTGTTTAGGTTTAATATGTTGTTCGTTTATTGCAAAAACAAAGTGTATGCCAGATTGTTCACGAACGTCGTGCAATTTTATATCCGATGGCTGCCACGGTGATACTCATTAAAGGACTGATAATGTTGAAAAAACAATAAGGGAGATACACAAGTGTGGGTACACTCAAGATAGTGGCTTGAGTCATTCCACAGCTGTTCCACGGGATCAATACGGATGTAACGGTTACTGCATCTTCCGTGGTACGGCTTAGTAAGCAACTTTCATACCCTTTCTTGGCATAAATATCGCGAAACATATTTCCCGTCAGAATAATACTGATATATTGATCGGCAGTGGTCAGATTAAGAAACAGACCGGAACAAACCGTCGCACTGACCACGCTGACTGTTTTCTTCATAAAGCGCACAAAGATGGAAGTGATACTTCCCACCATGCCGCTTGCTGTCATTGCTCCGCCGAAACACATGGCACATAGTATCAACCAAATCGTATTCATCATTCCTGACATGCCACGTGTGGCAATTAAATCTGTCAGAACGGCATTATCCGTGTGTAAATTTGTCTCTCCGTAGATAGTCATCATTAGTCCTTTAAACAGTGAATCGAATCCGGAAGCGGCAATTCCTGAAATTTCTTCCAACAAATCCGGCTGAAAGATTAAAGCAAAAACAGCAGCCAGCAGGGTAGACAGGAACAGCGTAACGATAGACGGCACTTTCTTCGCTATCAATATCCCGGTTGCTACGGGAACTATCAGTAGCCACGGAGTGATATGAAACTTTTCATTCAGAGCTGTTGCCACTTCTGCGATGTGTTGTGTATTGTTGGCATCATGAGAGAATCCTGCTACGGTGAAAATAATTAGCGTAATGACAAGAGATGGAACCGTAGTAATCATCATATAACGGATGTGACGGAACAAGGGAGTGTCTGTGATAGAAGAGGCCAGGATGGTGGTTTCGGATAAAGGAGATATTTTATCTCCGAAGTATGCTCCTGAAATAATGGCTCCGGCAATCCAGCCGTCTTCAAAACCTTGCGCCTTTCCGATACCCATCAGGGCGATACCGATGGTAGCAATGGTAGTCCACGAACTTCCGGTCATAACGGAAATCAATGCGCAGATGATGCAGGTAGATGCCAGGAAGAAACTGGGATGGATAATTTGCATCCCGTAGTAGATTAGCGTAGGCACTACTCCACTAATCATCCAGATCCCGCTCAACGCACCGATTATCAATAGAATAATAATGGCTGTTGCCACTCCGGCAATATTGTTGGTGATGGCGAGCTCATAATCTTTCCAGGGAATTTTATAGAACACCATACCGATAAGGATACAAATAGCTGTAGTGGTGAGTAGTGACACTTGGCTTCCGCCGCTTAGGGCATCACTGCCAAATGTGCGGATAGTGGCAAACAATAATAACACCAGTACAATGATCGGTATCAATGATACAATGGGAGAGGGGGCTTTCTTCATGTTGATTCTTATAACCTTTTATTTGTTTTCCGGCTACTGTTTTGTTTATAGCCGCGCAAAGATACAACAAAAAAGAATGAAATCTTTTGCTTCAAAACGTCAGGCAATAAAAATTATTATAAGTTTGTATTTGATTGGAATATGTATAAGACCGGCTCAATTAGCGAAAGTCTTACGCCTTATCCACCAGTAACGGATGAAAAGTACCCCTGTCAGGATGAGGGCAATGGATAATCCGGTATAGAAAACAGAAATGAACGTTTCGGGCAGAAGATGGAAGCTACGTATGGTAATTCCCAGAGAAATCATGAAGATCATTGTAATCCAACTTTTCACATCGAAAAAGGAGAACGGGCAATTTCTGTGTTCTTTCTTTTGTTCGATTCGCTGGGTATGTTTATAATAAAGCCTTCTGAACACCAGAACGAAGAATAACAAGAAAACGACGGTAGCTTCTCCTATTTTGAACATCCAATCTTGGGAGGTGTTTAACCAGGTTACAATTCCTATTCGCAGAATATTCGCACCGGCTATAATCCAGACGGTGCCGGCTGTGATAAGTAAGATTTGTCTGTTAACTCCGTATTTCATTGGCTTTTTTATTGTAATAAACGGTTTGACCGTCCGTTTTGTTGACTCACTTCTTGTAGAAAGTCGTAATTAATAAAGAAATTCCGGTTAAAACGACTCCGGTACCGATAACTCCGTGCCAACCATACAGTTGCCAAAAGCTGCCCGCCAGAAATGTTCCCATTGAACCGCCAATAAAGTAAGTAGTCATGAAAACTGTATTGATACGGTTCGAAGCGCGCGGGTCTAGTTCGAAGATACTTGTTTGGTTGCTAAGTTGGATGCATTGCATCCCTATGTCAATGATGATGATTCCGGCAATGATACCAATAAAAGTGTTTTCACCGATGAAGAACAGTAACCAGGCAAAGAGAATCAATCCGCAACCGATAAAGTTAAAGCGGCGTACACCTACTTGCTTTACGTATCTTCCTACGAAAGAAGCAGTCAATGCTCCGGCCACTCCGCAAAGTCCTAGCATACCGATTACGTCGCTGTTGGCGAAGAACGGGGCTTGTCCCATTTTAAAAGCCAGACAGGACCACATGGCGAGGAGGGAACCGAAATTCAGTGCCGCCCGGATCGAATAAATGCGCAGTTGCGGGTATTCTTTCACTAAGGCTAACAGAGATTTCATCAGGCCGCTATACTTTCCCTGAAAGTTGGTCTGAATGTCAGGAAGGACTTTTAATACAACGATTGCGCAGATAAACATCATGCCTGCAGCGATGTGATACATTTCCCGCCAGCCAATCAGTTCACCGATAAATCCGCTGACGACACGTGAAGCCAGAATGCCGGTCAATAGTCCTGATAAGACAATCCCTACATTTCTGCCTTTATTTTCCGGACGGGAGAACTGGGCGGCTATCGGAATGAATATTTGTGGAATCATCGAACAAACTCCCGTGAGGAATGAAGCGATAAGTATCAAATGAAAATTGTGCGTCAGGGCGATAGTCAATAGAGAGAATATCAGAACGGTGAAGTTGACCAGGATGATTTTCTTACGCTGATATAAATCTCCCAGAGGGGTGATAAACAACAATCCTGCCGCATAGCCTATTTGCGTGACCATGGCAATCAGGTTAGTTCTGAACTCTGATATGCCAAGTTCATGGCGTATCATATTTAATAGAGGTTGAATATAATAGATGTTAGCTACCGAGACACCGGCCACAATAGCAAGTGTCCAGAGGATAGATGCCGGTAGTCCACCGTTTTCTTTTAATGGCTGTTTCATGCGGCAAAGATAATAAAATAAGATGTTTATTCGATGAAGAAAGTGGTGGAAACTGTGTTACCTTCTCCGTCTACTGCCGTCAGGGAATGTTTGCCGGGAGCAGGTTGCAGGGAAATTTTGTGGAAATCCTGTGTCTGTGTCTGATAGGTGTCGTCGAGATGCCAGAAGATAGTGGCATTGGGATTGCTGTGTGCCAGTTCCACCGTGATAAAGCCTTTGCTGCCGTCCAATTGCTTGGGCAGCTTGATGTGGGCGTTCATCGGAGGGTAGATGAACTGCATGGGTTGGAAAGAATCTTCTCCGCAGCCGGCTTTGAAAGGTGGCAGCGGTTTATATTCCGGATGATGCTGTTTATAGTACCATTCCCATACGGGCGGCAGGGCAAACCATGATTTCTGAATGGTAGGTTCCGTGTTTGCACAGTTTTCATAGATGCGGTGGCTTTCGTCGGCGGATAGTGTGACGAGATGATGGTAAGGACAAGCCTCTGTCCGTAATCCGACGGGAAGGATCAGTACGGTGTCGGTTTCTTCACAGAAACGTCCTTTCAGATGACCGGATTGACGGCATATCTCTGCATCAACAAAAATTCCTGTGGGACGTTCGAACCAGGGTGAAGATGGGAGATAATTGAATATATCGAATAATACGGGACCGGCCGTTTGTGCACCGACCAATCCGGGTTTTCCCTCTCCGGTTGCATTTCCTACCCATACGCCTACTGCATAGCGGGGAGTTACGCCAACGGCCCAGGCGTCACGGAATCCGTAGCTGGTTCCGGTCTTCCATGCGATAGCCTGCATCGAGGGGATTGATTTCCAGTCAATTTCTTCAGGGCGGTTGACTTCTGTTAAGGCGGAAAGGGTGAGCCAGGCCGCTCCTGCCGAAATGACTCCTTCTGAAATAACTCCTTCTAATATATCCTTTCTCGAAGTTGTTTTTCTTGAAATGGTCTTTCCTGAAGTAACTTTTCTTGAACCATCTCTTTCCGAAACTGTCTTTTCTTCTGTTCCCAGTAGTATCTGCACTTCCTTTTCTTGGGGAAGGTCGTTGGAATGACTGTTGGAGAGGATTCGTCCCATTTGTGCATAAGCATTCGTCACATCCCATAAAGTAGCTTCGGCACCTCCTAAAATGAGTGATAATCCATAATGGGCGGCTGATCGGTTGATAGTCTTGAACCCCATTTGTTGCAGCATGTGATGAAATTTGGGTACTCCATATCTTTGTAACATGGTGACAGCCGGGATATTCAATGAGCGGGCAAGAGCTTCGGAAGCGGGGACGGCTCCTTCAAACTGCAGGCTGAAGTTTTGTGGAGTAAAGCCATTGATATTAACGGGTACGTCCGGTAACAGCATTTGCGGTAATAGACTTCCCTCCTGTAGCATGGCACCATAGAGAAAGGGTTTTAAAATACTGCCTGTACTTCTGGGAGCTTGAATCACGTCTACTTGATTCCCCCCTTGCTTACGGTCGAAATGTACATTTCCGCAGTATGCTACCACTTGATTGGTGGGAATGTCTATAATTAGGATAGCCAGGTTACGGATATCACTTCGATTAAATTCATTGCTCCACCGTTCCGCCAAACTCTCTATATGGGTTTGTATTCCTTTATCGATGGTTGAGCGGGTATATAATCCGTTTCTTTCTTGATAAAAGCGGGTAACCAGGTGGGGGGCTATTTGAGGAAGAGGCTGTGGTTCGTCGGGTAACGGTTCGCTGATAGCCAATTCATAGGTGGACGCATCAATAATCTCTTCTTCAAAAAGTTGTTTTAATAAACGGTTGCGTTTGGAAAGTAGTGTTTTTCGTCCTTTGGATAGATGAATCATGGCGGGGGCATTGGGCAGGACGGCCAGCATGGCTGATTCCGCCCATGATAAATCTTCGGCAGAATGACCGAAGTAGCGCCAGGCAGCAGCATCCAGTCCTACTACATTTCCTCCAAATGGTGCATGAGAGACATACATGGATAAGATTTCCTCTTTGGAAGTCCGAAACTCCAAACGGGTAGCCCAGATCATTTCGATGACTTTCTCTCCGATAGTTCTGGGTTTGTTTCGGGCGAGACGAATGGTCTGCATAGTAAGGGTACTGCCTCCGCTTACAACACGTTTATTCTTTAAATTCTGATAGAGTGCTCTTCCGGTAGATAGCGGATTAACTCCCCAATGGTGGTAAAAGTGTTTATCTTCAAAGGTAATAAGACATTGCTTGATTTTTTCAGGTGTTGTCTTTCGGGGAGGAAACCGCCATTGACCATCCGAAGCGATACGTGCTCCCAGTAATTCTTCGTTTCGATCAGTCACAACGGTGGAGTAGGGTACATGAAACAGTTGCCGGGGAAGGCAAAAGATGTATCCTATCATCAAAAGAGCAATGCTTATTGTCATTACTTTCTTAGTAACAGATAATCGTTTGAAGAATTTATATATAGGATTCATTTAAATGTTAAGAGCTAAGAGACATATCTTTGTGACAAATAATTAGGCACGGATTACACGGATTACGCATTTTTGGTTAACGAGTAGAACCGTGTAATCCGTGCCTGAAATTTATCGACTGACAGTTGTTCTTCCCGCTTTGCTGCGTGCCTGTACATTTACATCATACATTGCTTCACATTGAACGGCAGGAAGAATAAAGTTACCTGCATAAGTCGCTTGCAGTCTGACAGTGAATACTTTTGTTTCACCACGACGCAAATTGAAATAAGTTAATACCCTGTCATCGCGTATATCCAGATAATTATATTTGCTGACGGATTTACCGGAACCGTCGGCTGCTCCGCTTTCCGTTTCGGGGGCAACCATTCTTTCGTTATATATTTCCCAGCCGGACGGTATGATATGCGTCAGTGCCAGATTGGTGTAATCGGAAGTTCCGCTAATATTGGATATGGAGGTGATAGCCATAAAGTCAGTTCCCTGTATAATATCATTGACAGAGATCGGTGTACCGTTCAGGTTGGCATATCTTATATCCATGCGAAGATTGTCGCTGATGGCCGGTAATGTATCGTTCAACAACTGTGTGCGTGTGATAAGGTCAACGCTAAGCGCTCCTTTTCCTTGATTTTTCACAGCAATCATACCGGATTTGGGAGTGGTGGCGATTTCCTTTTCAAACACAGCTTTAGCCGATTTCACGGCAGGCTGTTGTTTGTCGTTCCATGTCCATACGAAATCCAATGTGCCTGACAGCTTTTCAGCCAGACGTCCCATTGCCATAAGAGCAAAAGCGGTGGATTGTGTACTGAACCACTCCTCTTGTGACAGATTCTTTGAAACGACTTTTGCCTGCTGCAAAGCATCCCGTTCCCGGTTCATCAGGATCAGTGTTTCCAGAATCATAGCTTCATCACGGTCGGAGGAACCGTAAATCTGATTCATGGAAGAGTAGGGGCTTACTGTTGTTTCCGCATTATACACCAGTTCTTCAGCCGGTTTCATCTTTCCGGTCAGTACATAGGTTGCTGCCAGTCTCCATTTAGCCTGAATGGATAATCCTGCCTGTTCTTTCATCCGGTTCATGGCCCCATATTCCGGTGCTCCTGCCAATGCAAGCGTATATAAACGGAAAGCCTGTTGCAATTCCGACTGCCATTGTTGCCAGCCGCTTGCATCCTGCGGCATCCGCCAGTTCTGTGCGGCGGCACGTTGGAAACGCTTCCACTTGTTCAGTACATTCGAATGAACGGCGTATCCTTTTTCTTGTGCCAGTGTCAGGAACATTCCTGCATAAGAACTGATCCATTCGTCGGCAACAGCATTTCCCGGCCAATATACAAATCCGCCATTGGGGAGTTGACGACCATAAATCTGCCGGATAGCTTCCTGTACATTTGTCTTTATCTTTTCGGCTTCTATCTTATCTATTGTTTTGAATTGGCCGACAAACAGAAGAGGCAAAGCCTTGGAAGTCAACTGTTCTGTACAATGATGCTGATAGTTGTATAAGAAGTCGAACCGGCGGCTGATATCAACCGAAGGTATGCGTGATACTTCCAGCTTTATCTGGTTATTTGCAGAAGAACTGCTTAGATTGTATGAAAGTTCTTTGCTTTGTCCGGCTTCTACCCATTGGCTGTTGCGCAGGGTTACTACCGGATTCGGGTTGCGTACTTCTATTTCAATGGTTTCTTTAGTTTGTTGTCCGCCACCATTGGCTGTCAGATGGATGGTAGCCTTTCCTGTTTTACTACCTGTTTTTAAAGTAAAGAACACAAGTTGGTCACCCGGTTGGCTAAATTTGAGCGACTGTTGGTTAGCTCCTACAATCTGTACTCCTCCACCGGACGTTTGAAGTGATATGGTTACATTCTTCACTTGATTTTCCATCGCAAAGATATTTACCGGAACGGTGATTTCTTCCTGAATACTAAGCACACGGGGCAAGGTGGACAACATCATTAACGGAGTCCGTACGAAAGCCGTTTTTTCCGCATTGCCGTACGCTCCCTCTTGTCCGGCAACCACCATGGCACGTACCGAACCTACATACATCGGAAGTTTCAGCGTATGCGTCTGGCTCTTACCTTTTCCCAGATAGAAAGGACCTATAAACTTGACTACCGGTTTGAAGCGGTTTGCTTTTGCATCGGCAGGTTTTAATGTGGCGTCTCCACCCGTACTGAAAAGTGAACTGTAACTTCCGGCGGAAGCTCCCAATACATTATCATACATATCCCATGTCCGGATGCCGAGTGCTTCGCGTGAATAGAAATCATTCCATGGGTCCGGGGTTTTGAAATTGGTAAGATCCAGCAAACCGTCGTCTACAATAGCTAATGTATAAGTCATCGGTTTTCCGGTCTTTTCGCTGACGGTTACATTGAAGTTGGTTTCCGGGCGTAACACTTCCGGCATCTGTATCTGCGGTTGCAACACCGTCTGACTGTTAGTCACGAATACCGGAACGACGCCATACATACGGATAGGCAGGTCATTGACTGTTTGCGCGTGAGGCTGTAACAGACTGATATGCAGATATACATTCGGAGTCATCTCCGGTGTAATCTTGAATGTATATTTCGTATCTCCTCCGTTGGAAACCTCTATCCATTCTTGTCGTAATACGGTAGAACCGTTTTCTATGGATACCAGTGCACGTCCTCCCGCTGCTGCAGGAATGATTGCTGTGGCTGTTTCTCCTATTTCATAAGAATCTTTGTTCAGCGAGAAAGCAAGCATCTTGATACCGCTGGGATCAGTCTTGCTCGAACGTCCCCGCCATTCCGGCCAGTCAACATAAACTGTACCTCCGGTGGCATGTCCACTCTCTTTATCTTTCACGTAAACCAGGTAGCGTCCCCATGACGGATAATCAATACGGAATTTGAAAGATGCTTTTCCGCCTCTTGTCTGTAAATTGCCGCTGGCAACAGGAGTGATGGAACTATTGTTGATATACGTTCCGAAAGATTCACCGCTGTTTTCCCACCACCAACTCCAGCCGATGCGGTATATTTTGTATTCCAGATTAGAACTGTTCACTAACTGTCCCTGCGTGTTTACAGTTACAATATCGAATACATGATCTTTGTCAGTTTCAATATATTTCCCTTTTGGCTGGTTCAGATTGATACCGACATAAGAGGTGAATGGTGAGAATGGAATTGTTTGAGTGTAGATGCTGGCATCTCCTCCCGGTTCGAACACGCGGGTGGTGAAAGTGGCGTTCAGCATACCCGGTGCTTCCGTTGCGGTCGGAACTTTCAGCGTGACATTTGCTTTTCCTTCTGCATCCAGTGTGCCGTCAAATATATCTGTTTTGATAGTCGTGAAATCCGTAGCCGGATTGTTAAAGATATATTGTCCGTAATTCTTGAACTGTGTATTCACTTTCGATAAAGACATTTCTACTTTGGCTTTCAGTTTGGAGGCAGTTGCTCCTGTCAGCCAGGTTGAAGTGAGTGGGGCATAGACATCCTTGTCCGTAGCTTGAAGTACCTTCGGCAATGCCAGATTTATTTTCAAGCGGTTGGGCTTTATGGTTTCGATACGCAGACCTTTGTGGAAGGTGGTTCCTCCCACCTTAATATACGCATTCCAAAGTCCGGTCGGGTCTGTTGCCTGTGTCGGAACGTCGAATGTATAGAATCCGTTCATTCCTTGTGTTGAAATCATTTTCGTGTAGAACTGTCCTCTCGGATTGTAAATCTCCAGTGCTACGGGGTGCTTGTCGGGGATTCTCTTTTCGCGGTCTTCCAATATAAAGGAAATGTGCAGCGTGTCTCCCGGGCGCCATACCCCTCTTTCGCCATATATAAATCCTTTCAGTCCCTTTTGAATATCTTTTCCTCCCACGTCGAATCTGCTGACGGACTGTTCTTCACCGTCCACAACGCGCACATACGCCTTTTGCTTTTCCGATTCTGCCACGATAATGAAAGGCACACCGTTCGGAGCGATTTCAACGAATCCTTCTCCATTGGTTTCTCCTTTCCCTATGGGTTGTAACTGGAAGTTATATGCTGTTACCTGTGCTTTTCCTATCGGTTTTGTATCCAAAATATTACTAGCGGCAATCCACAGTTTATTCAGTGAGTTCCGTTTTACAATCATTCCCAGATTGGAAGCAAAAACGTTGCAGGCAGCTGCCCGGTCTGAATCCATATAATAAGACGGATGGCAGGGGTTGTCGCGTTCCGTCCATCGGTACACACTCCAGTCCATTGTTCCGCCATTGTAATAATAGTAGGCTTCGGGGGTATTCCAGATTGCTTCATCTTCTTCGGACAAAACACTTCCACTTACTTTGGTCAGCCCGTCGGAGGTGCTGCTGTCGGCGAATTTCATATCCTGATTCTCGCCTCCTCCACAAGGATAAGCGGAGTATTCCTGACGAAATGAAAGTATGACACGATAGATGGCACCCGGTTCCTGGTGGATTAATCCGGCAAGGTCTATCGAGTAATCTCCCCAATGATGAATGTCTTTGGAAGCATCTTTGGCAAGCCATAATGTTTTCTTGTAAACCAGTCTTCCCGAACGGCGTAGCTCATTGGCCGAGGCCAGTAAATTGGTTTGCATAAACATCAATACATTGTTCTCGAAAATGCGGATCACGCTCAAATCCACAGCGTATAGGTTGACAGCCCTGAAAGGAATAATCAGACTTTTCGAATCGGGCAGGATAGCGGCGGTAGTAGACATTTCCACTTGTGGCTTCAGACTTACTTCACTGAATGAGATCGTATGAGAAGTTCCCAATGCTTTACCTTGACAGTCTTTGACTCCTTCATGGATATTCAACGTCAGTTTGTTCTGTGTGTTTGCTTCGAAATAGATAAAAACTCTGTTCTCACTGATTTGGAAGATCGATGAGGAGATTTCCGGGATCTCAATCAGTCCTTTTAAATCTTGAGTAGTGGATAAGGGAGCGGAGAAAACAATCTCGATTCCATTTTCCGGTTGGTCGATGCGTTCGGCAGACATGAAACGGAAACAATCTTTCGCCGGTATCAGTACTTCTTCGCTTTGTTTACGGTCGATGCCGGCTGCGTTGCCGTTGGCTGTGATAGTCAAGGGGTAATCATCAGCTTCTCTGGGGATTTGTCTGATACTAAACAAATACCGGGTATGATTGTCGGTTGCGGTGACTTCCACCGGATAACTCTTTTTTCCGTCACTGGCAGTCAGCATCTTTTCTACCTCTTCCTTTTTCACTACGTCGCTGAAACGTATCTCTCCTTTAATATTTATTTCATTCGGTTGGGTAGCTGTAATCGGCAATGATTCCAGTTGCAGGGTGAAGTTACGTTCCTGTACACGGAATGAGAAGTTGAACTCTTTCAGCTTTTTGTCCACTTCGATGAAGTCTCCGAGCCGGAAAGTTCCTTCGTAAAGTGTTCCCGGTTTCAGCGCTCCTTCTTCGGGCACAAATTCAATGGTGTTGTTGCTAACCCAATATGCTTTTCCTTTTAATGAAGGTGAGAAACTAAATGGGTTGTTTTTTAACTCATTGTTCATATCCACCATGGGTTGGTCGTGGGTCAGTTCTATACGTATGGTCGAATTTTGCGAGATGACTCCTCCCGTATACGCATTTACATACGGTGCATAATCGGCAGAAGGAATGATGTCTTTTTGAGTGCGTGTGCATGAATATAGGCCCACAGTCATCATGATAAGTAAGAATAGTCCGGTAGCACTGATGCTACGTGTAGTCTTTGTTTGTCCCATAGTGAGAAGTTTTTTATAGTTCAACAAACAAATATACAGTTTTTATGCTAAATCCTTTGTTATTCTGATTATTTTTGCAAGTTCTTAATCAATTTATTTATGGGGAAAAAGAAAGAATACAAAGAGGCCAATCGGCGATTTTTGAAAAAACTGTCTTTTCAGGAAGGTGTTTGCGCGTTGCCGTGTGGAATCTATTACAAAGTTTTGGAAACTGGCGAAAGTACGATTTCTCCGGGTGCGCGGAGTATTGTTACCGTGCATTACAAAGGAAGTCTGATTGATGGTCGGGTGTTTGATAATTCTTATGAGCGTACTTGTCCCGATGCCTTACGTCTTAGTGATGTAATAGAAGGGTGGCAGGTGGCACTTCAGAAAATGCATGTTGGTGATAAATGGATTATTTATATTCCTTATGCAATGGGATACGGTATCAAATCTTTTGATTCTATTCCTGCTTACTCGACATTGATCTTCGAAGTGGAACTGCTTGGCGTTGCATAGAACATAAAGATGAGCTATATACAATCAGATACATGGATATTTTTCTTTTAGCTTTTTCATAAAAGACTTGCTTACTTGTAAAAGTTCCTTCTCATTAAATGGAGGAAGCAATATGCAATTGTTGTCTTCAATCGAAACCAGATAGCTTATATTGATAATGTGTGACTGGCTAATCTGGATAAGATAGGGATGCAGACTCAATATCTTTTGTGAGTTTGTATTTCTTTTGAGTGCCAGGGTATGATTATTATTTAATACAGCTTCCCATAGTTTACTCTTGGAGTTATACCGGAAATAGCCAATCTGTTCTAAATGGATTAGTTGCAAGTTTCCAGTAATGGTAGTATATAAAAAGATCTTTTCTTCTTGATGTTTTTCTGTGTCGGTGTGATTACAATTGTCAATATTCATATTCTATTTATCTTAGTATTCGATTAATCTGTTGATGATGCCAACGTCGTAGTTTTATTTTGCATCAAAAGTAACGGATTGCTTTTAGCTATAAAAATAAAAGAGGTTGTGTCAAAACGTTGGCACAACCTCTTTTATATTTTACAGTTCTGCTATATTTTCTTTTGGCTATGCTGCTTTTTCCTCATGCATTTGGCAACAAGTTGCTATATTCCAATT
>NZ_JAPQKZ010000048.1:0-47193 GCF_027257075.1 Bacteroides sp. LFL-34
ATGATGTGGTGTCTTTAAAGTTACTAAAAAGCAAACATATCTACAACTTTTAATAGGATTAAGAAAGAAGAAGACAGTTGAAATAAAAAAGAGATTACCACCAAATTTGACGAAGAACCTTTTTCAACTTTATAGTAGACAAAAAACTCTCATTCATTTCTGCACTTCACCTCTGTGTCCTCCGCGTCCTCTGTGGTGAACAAATGCATAACCGCAAAACAATTACTTTGTATGCTGCTTCACATACTCCGATGGCAGACAACCGACATACTTCTTGAAACTGGTAGAGAAGTAAGAAGAAGATCCGAAGCCTACCATTCCGCTAATCTCCGAAATGGAGTAGCGCCCTTCAAGCAACAATTTACACGCCTTATTAAAACGGATGCGCCGGATAAAGTTGGCAGGCGGTTCACCGGATATGGAATTCATCTTGAGATACAGTGACGAACGGCTCATACAAAGCTGACTTGCCAACTCATCAGAGGTGAAGTCTTCATTACTGATATTTTCTTCTACTACCTGAATAGCTTTGCTCATGAATTCCTCATCCAGATTATTCGAAGTCATTTTAGCAGTATCTATATCAATCGTATTCGAATAATAGTGTTTCAACCGCTGGCGTGCTTTCAGTTGATTAGCTATTTTTCCTTTCAATAAATGAATCGAGAACGGTTTGGCAATGTAATCATCCGCTCCAGCCTGAATACCCTCCGTCTGTGCATCGACACTTCCTTTGGCAGACAACAGCAGGACGGGAATATGGCAGGTTTGCAGATTTCGTTTAATAAGCTGGCAAAGTTTGATACCGGCAATACCCGGCATCATCACGTCGGAAAGGACAATGTCCACACGGTGCTCTTTCATAATAGCCAATGCTTCTTCGCCGTTTCCGGCGGTCAGCGTCACATAGTTCTGCCGGAAATTATCTTTCAGGTAATCCACCATCTCTTTATTGTCATCTACCAACAAGATAGTAGGACGCTCTTCCTCACTGCCGGCTTCTATCTGATCACCGTCCGATAGTTCTTCTGCAACTATAGCCGACGCATCACCAGAGAAATATTCATCAGCCACCGGAAGCTCCCGGAGAGAAGCAGATGTTTCGACTTCATGTGTCGGCAATTCACGTTCTTTCTCCGTGAAGGCAGCCATATCAGCAGGTAGCGTGACTTTAAATTCGGTATATTGAGCTGGTTCGCTTGCTACCGTAATAGTGCCGTGATGCTTTTCCACAAGCATCTTCACCAATGACAGCCCGATACCCGTCCCCTTTCGCTGACCGTCTACCTGATAGAAACGTTCGAAAATACGGGTTAGCTGTTCCGGAGACATACCGATTCCGCTATCTCTTACCGTGAAACCATAGGTATCTCCCTCTGTCCATAAGGAAAGCAAAATACTTCCGCCGTCCGGTGTAAACTTAAAGGCGTTAGACAACAGGTTCATCAAGATAGTCTCTACATACGTCCGGTCCGCCGGAAACAACCGTCCTTCCAGATCGGATTTTATATGAAAGCTGATAGCACGCTTCTGCGCATTTTCTTTAAACAGGGCAAAAGCATCTTGCAACAGTCCTTCTACATTCACCTGCGCAACATGAATGGGCATTACACCTGCTTCGGCTTTACGGAAATCCAGCAACTGGTTGACAATGTGCAACAACTTACGACCGTTCTTATAAACGTAATCCAGTTTCTGCTGTACCGGAGTTCCTTTCAGATTGCTCTGCCCCAAGAGTTCCTCCAACGGAGCCAGTATCAGACTCAACGGAGTACGCAACTCATGAGACATATTCATGTAAAAACGTACTTTCTCCTGACTGATTTCTTCTATCTTGTTTCGTTCTATCTGTTCGATCCGGACTTGCATCTTCATTTTGGCACGAGCAATAAAAAAATAGATCACAAAGACGAGAAGCCCTACAGAAAAGAAGATGAAAAGTGTCTTTGCCCACCAGGTCTGATACCACATCGGAATGATATGCACAAAAAATTCAGTGGTCGCCTCACTCCACTTTCCATTGTTGTTACATGCCTTCACCTTGAATACATACTCACCGGGCGGGAGATTGGAATAACTTGCCCGTGCAAAGGAAACATGGCGGGAGTAGTTCCACTCGGTTTCAAAGCCTTCCAATTTGTAAACGAACTGGTTCCGCTTGCCAGCCAAATAGTTGATAACGGCAAACCGGATATTAAAAAGTTTCTGATCGGAAGGGAACGACATACCCAGCATCCGCCCTTGCTCGTCCTGATAATAACGTACCCGTTCACTTTTCATATCCGTAATCACCTGATTTAAGACAACGGCTCCTGTCACTACCGCATCCGGGGAATATGGATTATCACCCAATTCGTATGGCTTGAAATAGGCAACGCCCCCAAGAGACCCCAGGAAGAATGTACCATCGTGCGCTTTGCAAGCTCCGAAATAGTTAAACTGATCGTGAGGCAATCCGTCCTGCTTCGTATAGTTGAGGAAAGTACCCTCCTCCGTATTAAAGCAAGCCAGTCCCTTGTTAGTTGTCAACCATAAACGCCCCCGTTCATCTTCCAGTATATTATAAATAAAGTCATTTGGCAAACCGTCTTTCATCGTATAGTGTTTCCAGGCAGTCGGTGCTCCTTCCTTATAGCAATATAATCCTGTGGAAGAACCGATCCAGATTTCATGACGGCTATCCTCCTGTACACAGAAAGCCTGTATCAACCCATGCAGATAAGCCGAAGAAGAAAGATGCAGTTCTTCCAGTTTCCCGCCGGCATACAAAAACAGGCTCTCTTCCGTACCAATCCAGATTCTTCCTTTTGAATCGCGAAACAAGGTATATATCAATACATTCTCCAACTTTTTATGCTTTTTAGCTAATGGATGCTGTGACAGTTCGCCGGTCTGTTTGTCGAAAAGGTAAAGCCCGCTCATGCCGCCTACCCAAAGCGTTCCATCCGTTCCGTCCAATAAGGAGTAACAACTGTTAGTCAGGGAAGTAGAATGGGGAAAGGAATATGTTTCTATCCTGCCACTCCGGTGATGCAGACGACTCATTCCCCCTCCATGAGTGCCGATATAGACACTTCCATCCTTGTCCGTCCATATACATTTTATATTGTCCGACTTTAAAGCATTGGCGGAAGTACCCGTCCGGTAATATGAAAAGACTCCGGTTTTCCGGTTATAATAATTTAATCCGCCGTCGTTCGTGCCAATCCAGAGATTGCCATTATCCGGGTCTTCGGCAATACAACTCACTGTGTTATCACTTAACGAATTCCTCCAGGCGGAATGTTGCAAGCGTCCGAATGCCGGAGCGAGAGGATGATAATAATTAAGCCCGCCGTAAAATGTACCGATCCACATTCCCCCTTGATTATCTTTCAAGATAGAACGGATGGAATTATGGCCCAAGGTAGTCGGATCTTCAGGAGAAAAACGACAGATACGGAAAGTTCCCGTCTCCGGTTCAAGGATAAGCAAACCTTCCATGGTTCCTATCCAAACCCTTCCTTTATCATCTCCGGACAATGTCCTGACCGAGTTCGTAAGGAAATAAGCAGGAGTATTTTGCTTGTTATAATGATGTTTTATTTGAAAGTTGTTATCCACACAATACACCCCGTTTGTCAATGAAGCCAGCCAACAGTTGCCGGTTTTGTCGTCATAGAGCATATCGGAGATGGTTTCTCCTTTCAACTGGAGAAGAAGCCGGGTCACGTTTTCGTTGCGTACATAATAGAAATAGACACCTTCCGAAGTTCCCAACAGGAAACCGTCATTCATCCGGCGCTTTATAATACGAAACGAAGCGGGAACCTTCATACCAGTTCAGTCCGTCTATGGTGCCTACCCAAATCTTATTATTATGATCTTGTGTCAGAGCGAGCACAGTATTTTGCGACAGCCCGTCATCTACGGATAATCGCTTAAAATGGATGAAGCTGTCGGCGGCCGATACAGCCAAAGGAAAAAATAAAATGCAAACGGTTAATCCGAATAGGTATCTAAATAGCAAATGTCGGTCTTTCATGAGCTAATATTGAAGAATTTATCGTAAAGATAAGTATTTTCAATTCAATCTGATAAATGAATCCCGTTTTTTAACTCATATAAAGGACCGGCATCGGCTCAAAACAGGACAACTGCGCCAAAGTCCGACAGTTATAAATTCATATTTTAGATGCGGTTGCCCTGAACTTTAAATTTTTTACGGTTTCTCTTCAAGTTAGTAAGACGGATTTTCTGATTTTTCTTTCAGATCTTTATAACGTTTCAAGGCTTCCAGATAATAATAATCAGCATAATTGAGCGGAGTATCAATTTCACTGTCATGCGGGAAACTGCCAACCGAATGTAACAGGATGAAGCCATGATTTCCTCCTTCCTGGGCCAAATAATCATCAGAGGATAACTGTTTCAGGATATGCTCCGCATAACGGAAATATTCTTCCCCTTGTTTCTTGTCGCCATAACCACTCAACTCCAGTAATGCAGAAGCTGTTACGGCAGCCGCAGAAGCATCCCGCGGTTCATTCGGAATATTAGGAGCATCATAATCCCAATAAGGTACATAGTCATTTTCGGACGGACGGTGATCGATAATGAACCGCGCTATTTTATGAGCGGCATCCAGATAGCTCTGTTGCTTAGTGAAGCGATAACACATGGTATAACCATACACTCCCCAAGCCTGTCCACGCGCCCAAGCAGAAGAATCGGCATATCCCTGAAAGGTTCCTTTCGACTCTACCTCACCGCTATCTGCCAGATAGCTCACCACATGGTAGGAGGTCATGTCCTCCCGAAAGTGATTCTTCAACGTTTTGTCGGCATGAGAGATGGCTATTTCACGATATTTCGGATTATTGGTTTGCTCCGAAGCCCAGAACAGCATTTCAAGGTTCATCATATTATCAATAATCACCGGATAACTCCAATCGCCGAAATCCCACGAACGAATCAGTCCGACTTCCGGACGAAAACGGGAGCACAAGCTTTCTGAAGAATGAATCAGAATCAAACTGTCCGTTGGCTCCGGTTTCAAACGGATGCCCTGCCCATAACTGCAAAACATCATAAAACCCAAATCGTGATTACCCGTATAATATTGCATATCCTGCAGACGGTCCGTATATTTACGCGCCTCTTTTGCGAGAGCCTCATCACCGGTCAACTCGTATGCCAGCCACATGGAACCGGGATAGAAACCACTCGTCCAATCTGTGGGGTGCTCCAGTCTGTACTTTCCTTCTTTAATAGAACGGGGAAAACAGGCGGTATCCGGTTCATTCTTCAATTGTTCTGCCATATAGAGCAACTGATGTCCCGATGTTTTCACTGCATGATCAAACCATGCCATCTCATTTCCTTTTGAAGCATCGCAAGCAGTCAGGAGCGCCATACTCCCTACCGCCAGTAAAAGTTTGTTTTTCATTGTTCCACTTTATTTTGTTACTGTATTCTATTACTGGCAACAAAGTTAGAGCAAGTCGCAGACAAACCCTTTGCAAATCTATTTTTTCATTTTTGTTTCTATTTCTACGGACTTTGATTTTGTCCAAAAGTGCTTTGTTTTTATCTTTTATAGAAAAACAGGCACGGATTTTACCAAATAAGCTGTTGTCAGGCATAACCAAACAACTATGCAGCCTTTTGCAAAATCCGTGCCTCCACCCAAAAGTACGCGCTCTTCTATCTCACAATATCTTCCGGAAATTTAGCCGGCATTTCCACCCTCTTCCAGGTTTCATAATACCAGGTGTTCAACTCATTTCCATTCAAATCATTCTTGATAAAATATTTCAGATGGAGATAATCATTGTCTTTAATCTCAAATTCCAAAATATTGTCCTGATTGTCCAGCATCGGGAGATGAATGTTCTTCTCGATGCTTTCCTTATAAGAATCGTCCGTGAGTTGTTTATAAGTACCATATCCAGTAATAATTGCATCCGCACCGGGAATAATGGTAAAGTTAACGATTTGTCCGTCATCACTCAATACTTTAAATGTATTACTGGGTTTCAACGCTCCCGGAACATCGGGAGACTCGGATACATAATGGCAGAGCTGCCAAATACCTTTCAAATCGGCCGCTTTGAATTTGGTTTTCTTCTGGGCCGTCGCACCTGTTACCGCTAACAACATTATTGAAAGCATGGTAAAGAAATAGAGCTTTTTCATTGTTGTATTATTTTAGTTAACACTCTCGAATGCGTATTTCCAAATATAAAGATTTATTTTGAGAATACAGCAATTCAGAGCATAAAAAAACTCGCATAACCTGAAGATTATGCGAGTTTTACATAAATATACCGAAATATTAGAAATCAGCATTTCTTGGTGTACGCGGGAACGGTATCACGTCACGGATATTCGCCATACCTGTTACAAACAATAACAGACGTTCGAACCCTAATCCGAAACCGGAGTGAGGACAAGTACCGAACTTACGGGTATCCAGATACCACCACATATCCTTCATCGGGATGTGCATTTCTTCAATACGGGTCATCAGCTTGTTATAGTCGGCTTCACGTTCAGAACCACCGATAATTTCACCAATTTTCGGGAAAAGAACGTCCATGGCACGTACAGTCTTACCGTCTTCGTTCTGCTTCATATAGAAGGCCTTGATTTCCTTCGGATAGTCAGTCAGAATCACCGGACGTTTGAAGTGTTCTTCCACTAAGAAACGTTCGTGTTCGGAAGCCAGGTCCACGCCCCAGTAAACCGGGAATTCGAACTTATGTCCTTTCGCAACAGCTTCTTCAAGAATCTTGATACCATCTGTATAAGGCAAACGTACGAAATCATCTTTCAATACACCTTGCAGACGTTCAATCAAGCCTTTGTCGAACATATCGTTCAGGAACTTCACATCATCCGCACAGTTATCCAACGCCCATTTCACACAATATTTGATGAACTCTTCTGCCAAGTCCATGTTGTCTGTAATGTCGTTGAAAGCCACTTCCGGCTCAATCATCCAGAACTCTGCCAAGTGGCGGGGAGTGTTGGAGTTTTCGGCACGGAACGTAGGACCGAATGTGTAGATAGCGCCCAAAGCAGTAGCTGCCAGCTCACCTTCCAGCTGACCGGAAACAGTCAGACTTGCCTGCTTACCGAAGAAATCATCTTCATAAGAGATAGAACCTCTCTCGTCTTTCTTCAAGTCATACAGGTTCATGGTAGTCACTTGGAACATCTGTCCGGCACCTTCACAATCGGAAGCCGTAATGATCGGCGTATGGAAATAGAAGAAGCCCTTTTCATGGAAGAACTTGTGAATAGCAATCGCCATGTTGTGACGGATGCGGAACACAGCACCGAATGTATTGGTACGCGGACGCAAGTGAGCAATCTCGCGCAAGAATTCCATAGAGTGGCCTTTCTTCTGTAATGGATATGTATTATCGCAAGTACCCAGCACTTCGATTTCACGAGCCTGTACTTCCACTTTCTGTCCGGAACCCACTGATTCTACCATTTCTCCGTTCACGCTGATACAAGCGCCGGTAGTAATCAGTTTCAGCATCTCTTCATCGAAATTAGCCAAATCTACTACGATCTGCAAATTATTTATTGTAGAACCGTCATTCAGTGCGATAAAGTTTACTTGTTTGCTACCTCTACGGGTGCGAACCCATCCTTTCACATTAACCATAGCGCCAATGTCTGTGCGCTTCAACAGGTCAACAATTTTTGTTCTACCAATCTTTTCCATTTAACTTTTTCTTTTTAGATACAAGAAGACGAGGTTTCAAATGCAGGATGAATTCTTTCCTGCTTTCTTTCCCCGTCCTCTGTCAAGTTGTTATTTATTGACTTATTACTCAAACGAACCCATGCGGAGGTAGTTTACTTCTGCTTCCGACAGGTAACGCCAGTCTCCGCGACGCAGACCTTTTTTGGTCAGCCCGGCGAAGAATACACGGTCGAGTTTTACTACTTTATAACCCAGTGATTCGAAAATACGGCGAACGATACGGTTCTTACCGGAGTGAATTTCGATACCTACCTGGTCTTTCTTGAAATCATCTGTATAGCTGATCGCATCTGCATGGATTTCGCCATCTTCCAACTGGATACCAGCTGCAATCTGCTCCATATCTGCTTTAGTCAGGTTCTTGTCCAGATGAACATGATAAATTTTCTTCTTCAGGAATTTCGGGTGTGTCAGCTTGGAAGCCAGATCACCGTCATTCGTCAGTAACAGTACACCAGTCGTGTTACGGTCCAGACGTCCTACCGGATAAATACGTTCGTTGCAAGCGCCTTTCACCAAATCCATTACTGTACGGCGTTCCTGCGGATCGTCCGATGTAGTAACGGTATCTTTCGGTTTATTCAGCAATACATATACCTTGCGTTCAATGCTTACCGGTTCGTCGTGGAACTTAACCACATCCGAACGCTTGATCTTTGTACCCAATTCCGTTACTACCTCACCGTTTACAGAAACCACACCTGCTGTGATAAACTCATCAGCCTCGCGACGTGAACAAACACCGGCATTAGCCAGGAACTTATTCAGACGAATCGGTTCATTCGGATCAACAAACTGTTCCTTGTACTCGATCTGTTTCTTTACGCTATACTTAGCATTCGGATCATAATCGCCGGTACGCGGACGAGGACGATAGCCTCCTTGTGAACGGTCATTGTTGTATCTCGGACGGTAACCTCCCCCACCGCCGTTATTGCTGCGATAGCCGCCACCTTCGCCGTTATTGAAACGGGGACGATACGGACGGTCACCACCTTCACGGTTGTAAGAAGGACGTTGAGGACGGTCGCCACCTTCGCCGTTATTAAAGCGGGGACGGTAAGGACGGTCGCCACCTTCACGGTTGTAAGAAGGACGTTGAGGACGGTCGCCATAAGACGGACGCTCACCACCTTCGCCGCTATTGAAACGGGGACGTTGAGGACGGTCATAAGAACCACCTTCACGGTTGTAAGAAGGACGTTGAGGACGGTCATAAGAACCACCTTCGCGGTTGTAAGGACGTTGCGGGCGTTCACCTCCTTCATTATTGTTATTGAAGCGAGGACGATACGGACGATCTCCACCTTCACGATTGTAAGAAGGACGTTGGGGACGGTCGCCATAAGAGCGGTCACCGTACGAACGCTGCGGGCGTTCGCCTCCTTCATTGTTGGCATTAAATCGCGGGCGATACGGACGATCCCCGCCTTCACGGTTGTAAGAAGGGCGATACGGACGTTCTCCACCTTCTCTGTTGTAAGACCTGTTACCATCACGGCCGGCACCTGTATTCTCTTCATTGAAAGAATTTTCGCGCCATTCTTCGTTTTCTGTGCTCATTTTTTTATTCGAATAAAATTAGACTTTGGCCTCACGGCCTATTTAAAAAACACGTTTATTATATAAGTAAACAATTAAAGCCCCGTATATGTATGGGGAGTGATTGCTCTTAACTCTTTTTTAATATCTTCGCTTACATTCAATTCTTCGATAAACTCTTTAATAGAACTTTCTGTAATAGCTTGGTTGGTGCGGGTTAACGCTTTCAAAGCTTCATACGGATGCGGATAAGCCTCACGGCGCAGAATAGTTTGAATAGCTTCTGCCACTACGCTCCAACAGTTATCCAAGTCACGATAGATAGCTGGTTCGTTCAGCAACAGTTTACGCAATCCCTTCAAAGAACTCTGAATAGCAATCACGATATGACCGAAAGGCACACCTACATTACGCAGCACTGTCGAGTCTGTCAAGTCGCGCTGCAAACGGGAAACAGGAAGTTTCACAGCCAAATGTTCCAGGATAGACGTTGCTATACCCAGGTTACCTTCCGCATTTTCAAAGTCAATCGGATTCACTTTATGCGGCATGGCACTCGAACCCACTTCTCCGGCTTTGATCTTCTGCTTGAAGTACTCCATAGAGATGTACTGCCAGAAGTCACGATTCATATCGACCATAATCGTATTGATACGCTTCATACTATCAAAAACAGCAGAAAGGTTATCATAGTTCGAAATCTGCGTTGTATATTCTTCGCGCTCCAATCCCAGTTTCTCTGCAACAAACCGATTACCGAATTGTTTCCAGTCATATTGAGGATAAGCTACATGATGCGCATTGTAATTTCCGGTAGCACCACCAAACTTAGCGGTAATCGGACATGCCTTCAGCATAGCCAGCTGACGTTCGAGACGGTAAACGAATACCATCACTTCCTTGCCTAAACGAGTAGGAGAAGCCGGTTGACCGTGAGTTTTGGCAAGCATTGGAATGTTAGCCCATTCTGTTGCATAAGTCTTCAACTGTGCAATCAGTTCTTCAATCAACGGATAGTAAACCTGTTCCAATGCTTCTTTGATAGAAAGAGGAACAGACGTATTGTTAATATCCTGAGAAGTCAATCCGAAGTGGATAAACTCTTTGTAGTCATCCATTCCGCCCATCTTGTCAAATTCTTCTTTCAGGAAGTATTCTACAGCTTTCACGTCGTGGTTAGTTACACTTTCGATATCTTTAATGCGCTGTGCGTCTGCTTCAGAGAAGTTACGGTAGATATTCCGTAAAGTTTCGTACACATTGCTATCGATTCCTTTTAATTGCGGCAAAGGGAGTTCGCACAAGGTGATAAAGTATTCCACCTCTACCTGTACACGGTATTTAATCAGTGCAAATTCAGAGAAATAAGCTGCCAAAGCTTTAGTTTTGCCTCTATATCGACCATCAATCGGAGATATGGCCGTTAATACATCAAGTTCCATACGTTTTCTTAGATAATTATCAGACTGCAAAATTAACTCTTTTTCCTGAGTTATAGAGCAAAAGGATAGAGAAAGTTTGTATAAAAGCGGTAAGAAATAAAAAAAGCCTCACGAATTTCTTCGTAAGACTCTGTTTTATAGTGGGCGTTGACGGATTCGAACCGCCGACCCTCTGCTTGTAAGGCAGATGCTCTGAACCAGCTGAGCTAAACGCCCTTGTTAATGAGCCGGAAGTGTTTCGTTTTTTTGTGTGGGCGTTGACGGATTCGAACCGCCGACCCTCTGCTTGTAAGGCAGATGCTCTGAACCAGCTGAGCTAAACGCCCGTACACTTCCGTTTCAAAAGCGATGCAAAGGTACGGCATTTTTTGAATTCTGCAAACATTTCATGTATTATTTTTCAAGAAAGTTTTTGCGCAATAAAGAAAAGCTCTGATTATCAACAAATAATACAAAAAAGTTTTTTTTCTCACAACTTTCACTTCGTCCAGTCTGTCTACCAGATAAAGCAACTTATTTACGAATCACCCGTGCCGGATTCCCGACTGCAACACTGTCGTCGGGAATATCTTTCGTCACAACACTCCCCGCTCCTATCACACAACGATTACCAATCGTCACACCGGGACAGATAATAGCGCCGCCACCAATCCAGCAGTCTTCGCCAATCGTCACCGGATAAGCATATTCCTTAGAGCCTCTTCTTTCCTGATAATCCATCGGATGATGAGGCGTATAAATCTGCACACAAGGACCGACCAGTGTATGAGTACCAATTGTGATATATCCTCCATCCAGGAAAGTGCAATTGGCATTAACAAACACATGTTCACCCAACTTGATTCCGTCTCCGTGATCGCAATGGAAAGGCGGGCATATAATGGAAGTTTCAGGAATCCCCGGTACCAACTTATCCAATAATTCTCTATAACCCTCATCGTACGTACTCATTCCCCGCATACGTGCCAATAGTTTTTTGGCATGTTCAAAACGTACCTGCAACTCCGGTGCAGACATATCAGCCAACTGGCTACTACGCATCTTCTCAACTTCCGTCATACCTTATATTTCTTTGCCGTTAGTAAATACAAACTTCTTTTCGTTCGAAAGAGATTCGTTAAATTCAAACCCTTCCCAAGAGAAGCTTTTCAGATCCTCCGGATTTTCAATTCGATTCTTCAGAATGAACCGTGTCATTTCACCACGGGACATTTTGATATATATTACTATCGAAGCCAATTTTCCATTCTTCCATACTTGAAATTCGGGAGTGATGACATGCACCTCTTTTTCCACCCGCTTCCAATCAAACAAGCTTTTCATCTCGTCACTGGCCAAATTGCAAAGTATGCCGCCGGCTTTCTTGATGTCTTCAATGAACACATCCGTCAAACGGGACTGCCAATAAGAAAACATCGTCTGATTACCCGGTTCAGGCAGCACTACATCTCCTTCCAACCGATAGGAACGAATAACGTCCAAAGGCCTCAACAGTCCATAACAAAAAGAAGTCAGCCGCAAGTGTTCCTGCGCATATTCAAATTCTACTTTCGAGAAATCTTTTGCATTCAACCGTTTGAACACAATTCCGGTATAAGCCAATAAAGCAGGCAGTTCCGGTGTACCCTCCGCATGAAAAGCCTGATAACGCTTGTAATTTTCCACAGCTATTTTAGCATTCACACGCAACAGGCGTTCCAGTTCGTCCACCGAAAACTGTGACATCTGCAAAGCAATCCCGGAAGCTTCTTTTTGAAATCGTGGAACCGTTTTCAAAGGAACTTTCACCTTTGAAGTTTCACTCATAGTCTTGGCACAAGATAGAAGTACTAACATTGTTAAATCTGATTTTATCTTTTCGAAAAACAAAAATAAAAAATAAATCGCTTCTCTTGCTGGCTAATAGACAGATTATCCCTAAATTCAGCCAATAATTAACTTTAATCATTTATTAATAACAAAAACACCCCCATTATGACATACACACTAATCCCCCTGAAAGTGTTATGCTTATTGACAATCTTCTGTTTGTATGGCAGTTTATCCTATGCCAGCGTAAACTCTAAACCTTTTGTTGTCCCCGAACTCAAACAATGGACAGGAAAAGATGGTAATTTCACTCCGGGAACAAATGCGAAGATAGTATGCACCTCTGCAAATCCAGAATTGCAGAGAATAGCCCAAATGTTTGCCGACGATTATCAGCAAATGTTCGGAAAAACATTAAGCGTAACTCAAGGCAAAGCCACACCCGGAGACTTCATCCTATCACTGTCAGCTGACAAAAAGCTGGGAGAAGAGGGCTATGAAATCAAGATTACCGATCGGATCACGACTTCTGCCCCCACCCTGACAGGGCTTTACTGGAGCACACGTACCCTCTTGCAAATAGCAGAACAAAGCCAGGAGCACTCATTTCCTAAAGGAATAATCCGCGACTACCCCGACTACTCCATCCGGGGATTCATGATAGACTGCGGTCGTAAATTTATTCCGATGAGCTATCTTCAGGATCTGGTAAAAATAATGGCTTATTACAAGATGAATACCCTGCAAGTCCATCTGAATGATAATGGATTCAAGCAATATTTTGATAACAACTGGGACAAGACTTATGCTGCTTTCCGTCTGGAGTCCGAAACTTATCCGGGACTCACAGCCCGCGACGGTTCTTATTCTAAAAAAGAATTTATTGATTTTCAAAAACAAGCTGCAACCAACTTTGTAGAGATTATACCGGAAATTGATATTCCGGCACATTCATTAGCATTCACTCATTACAAACCGGAAATTGGGAGCAAGGAGTACGGAATGGATCATCTTGACTTATTCAAACCGGAAACCTATCAATTTGCAGACGATCTGTTCAAAGAATACCTGAAAGGTGACGACCCTGTATTCGTGGGCAAGCGTGTGCATATCGGTACCGACGAATACTCGAATGCCAAGAAAGAGGTAGTAGAAAAATTCCGGGCTTTCACCGACCATTATATCCGGCTGGTAGAAGGCTTTGGCAAACAAGCCGTGATATGGGGCGCTCTCACTCATGCTAAAGGAGACACCCCTGTCAAATCAGAAAATATCATTATGAATGCCTGGTATAACGGATATGCCGACCCAGCAACCATGATAAAAGACGGCTACCAGCTAATCAGCATTCCGGATGCAATGGTTTACATTGTTCCATTAGCCGGTTACTATCAGGATTATCTTAACGAGGTATTTTTATATAAAGAATGGACACCGGCACATATCGGGAAAGCCGTATTCGAAGAAAAGCACCCTGCTATTCTCGGTGGCATGTTTGCCATCTGGAACGACCATGCAGGTAATGGAATTTCCGTGAAAGACATTCATCACCGTGTATTCCCTGCGTTACAAACTCTAGCAGTAAAGACATGGACAGGGAAAGAAACCAGTCTGCCATTCGAAGTGTATAATGAAAAGCGTAGTGCTATCAGTGAAGCCCCCGGAGTCAATCAATTGGGAAGAATCGGCAAGAGTCCGGCATTGGTATATGAGCGTTCTACCGTTGCTCCCGGCAGCACTTCCACTTACCCGGAAATCGGCTATAATTATACAGTCAGCTTCGACATTACCGGAGCACCAGAGAAAAGCGGAACAGAATTGTTCCGTTCACCCAATGCCGTATTCTATCTAGCAGATCCAATTCGAGGGATGATGGGTTTTGCACGCGATGGTTATTTGAATACGTTCCCATATAAAGTGAATCCGGGAGAGAAAGCGACCATTCAGATTGAAGGCGATCATCGTAGTACCACACTCAGAGTAAACGGAAAGGTTGTTGAAGAAATGAACATACAGAAATGTTATTTCAATGCAGGAAAAGATTCTATGAGTTATATACGCACATTGGTTTTCCCGCTCGAGAAAGCCGGAAACTTCAATAGCCGGATAGAGAATCTGAAAGTACACAATTATCGTGTAAGCAAATAACAGAAAACATCTATTCGCAACAAGACAACTTAAACAAAAAACTCCCCCTTTGGCATTCCAAAGAGGGAGTTCTTTTTATTTTGATAAACAGCTAAAGCAGTTTATTTATATTCCTGCCAGCTCTTGATCTGAATATCACCCAATTTCAATTCACAGAATGCTTCGATAAAGGCACTTGCCAGACGAGCATTTGTAATCAATGGAATGTTGTGATCGATTGCACCACGACGGATACGATAGCCATTCGTTAATTCACGTTTGCTATGATTCTTCGGAATGTTTACGATCAGGTCAAACTTATGGTCAGCGATCATCTTCATTACATTATTCTCTGCACCTGGTTTCTCATCCGGCCAGTAAACCGGAGTCGCGTCTACTCCATGAGCATTCAGGAATGCAGCAGTTCCGGCAGTAGCATAAATCTGATATCCCTTAGCAAACAGCATACGGCTGGCATCCAGCAAATCCACTTTCGACTTCATAGCACCGGAAGAGAACATTACTGCTCTTTCAGGAATCTTGAATCCGGTAGCGATCATTGCATTCAGCAATGCTTCAGAGAAATCATCACCGATACATCCAACTTCACCTGTAGAAGACATATCCACACCCAATACCGGGTCAGCCTTGTGCAGACGAGAGAAAGAGAACTGAGATGCTTTTACACCAATCCAGTCGATATCAAATGCAGATTTATCCGGACGTGAGTACGGAGCATCCAACATGATGCGGGTAGCTGTTTCGATGAAGTTACGTTTCAGTACTTTAGAAACAAACGGGAAACTACGAGAAGCACGCAAGTTACATTCGATTACTTTCACTTCGTTGTTACGAGCCAGGAACTGGATATTGAACGGACCGGAGATATTAAGTTCTTTAGCAATCTGACGGCTGATTTTCTTGATACGGCGTGCCGTTGCAAAGTAAATCTTCTGTGCCGGGAATACCAGTGTAGCGTCACCGGAGTGAACACCGGCAAATTCCACATGTTCAGAAATTGCGTATTCCACCACTTCACCATTCTGGGCAACAGCATCAAATTCAATTTCTTTTGTATTTTCAAGGAATTGAGAAACAACTACCGGGTATTCTTTAGAAACTTCGGCAGCCATCTTCAGGAAGTTTTCCAATTCTTCGTCATCGTAGCAAACATTCATAGCAGCTCCCGAAAGAACGTAAGAAGGACGAACCAATACCGGATAGCCTACTTTTTCTACGAATCCTTTCACCTCTTCGAGACTGGTAAGTTCCATCCATGCCGGCTGGTCGATACCCAGTTGGTCAAGCATAGCAGAGAACTTGTTACGGTTTTCAGCACGGTCGATAGAGATCGGAGAAGTACCCAATACAGGAACCGACTGGCGGTAAAGTTTCATAGCCAGGTTGTTCGGAATCTGTCCACCTACAGAGACAATCACACCGCGAGGTTGTTCCAGATCGATTACGTCGAGTACACGTTCGAACGAAAGCTCGTCGAAGTACAGACGGTCGCACATATCATAGTCAGTAGAAACCGTTTCAGGGTTGTAGTTAATCATGATAGATTTGTAACCCAATTTGCGGGCTGTCTGAACGGCATTTACCGAACACCAGTCAAATTCTACAGAGCTACCGATACGGTAAGCACCCGAACCCAGTACGACTACTGATTTTTCATTCTTATAATAGTTTACATCATAACCTTCCACTGCATAAGTCATATACAGATAGTTAGTCAGTTCCGGATGTTCGGAAGCAACTGTATTAATACGTTTTACAGCCGGGAGGATACCCATAGATTTACGATGAGCACGCACTGCCAGGTTTTCTTTCTCCATGTTTCCGGTTGGATTCAGTACGAAACGGGCGATCTGGAAGTCGGAGAAACCTAACACTTTAGCTTCACGCATTACATCGGCAGGTATATCTTCTACCTTATTATAGGTAGACAGTTTCGCTTTGTAGTCTACGATATTTTTCAGTTTGCCAAGGAACCAGGGATCGATCTTAGTCAGGTCATGAATACGTTCGATGGTATAACCTTCTTCCATTGCTTGTGCGATAGAGAAGATACGCAAGTCAGTCGGACGGGAAAGTTCTTTATCCAAATCGTCAAAGTGCAGTTCGTCATTACCTACGAAACCATGCATACCCTGACCGATCATACGAAGACCTTTCTGGATGATTTCTTCAAAAGAGCGACCGATAGACATGATTTCACCTACCGATTTCATGCTTGAACCGATTTCACGGGATACACCGGCAAACTTCGTCAAGTCCCAACGAGGGATTTTACAGATATAGTAGTCAAGTTGCGGAGCTACGTATGCAGAATTCGGAGTCCCCATCTCACCAATCTGGTCGAGTGTATAGCCGAGTGCTACTTTAGCAGCAACGAATGCCAACGGATAACCGGTAGCTTTAGACGCCAATGCAGAAGAACGGCTCAAACGGGCATTTACTTCAATCACACGGTAGTCGTCCGTATCAGAGTTGAAAGCATACTGAATGTTACACTCACCCACGATACCGAGGTGACGGATACATTTAGTAGAAAGTTCCTTCAACAGAGTCAATTCTTTATCATCCAGTGAACAGGTAGGAGCCACTACGATGGATTCACCGGTATGGATACCCAGCGGGTCAAAGTTTTCCATGCTGGCTACTGTGAAGCAATGGTCGTTAGCGTCACGGATCACTTCAAATTCGATTTCTTTCCAGCCTTTCAACGATTCTTCTACCAGAATCTGTTTAGAGAAAGCAAAGGAGCTTTCAGCCAATTTCAGGAATTCTTCTTCGTCGGCACAGATACCGCTACCAAGACCACCCAATGCATAAGCAGAACGTACCATGACAGGATAACCGATTCTGCGTGCAGCAGCAATGGCATCTTCCATGTTTTCTACTGCCTGGCTAACCGGAGTCTTCATCTCGATTTCGTTCAGTTTCTTCACGAACAAATCACGGTCTTCTGTATACATGATAGCTTCTACCGATGTACCAAGCACCTTTACTCCGTATTTATCAAGAATACCCTGTGTGTAGAGTTCCGCACCGCAGTTCAACGCAGTCTGTCCGCCGAATGCCAGCAAGATACCATCAGGACGTTCTTTCTTGATAATTTCTTCTACAAAATAAGTATTTACGGGAAGGAAATACACTTTATCGGCAATACCTTCAGAAGTCTGAATGGTTGCGATGTTCGGGTTTACCAATACTGAGCTGATACCTTCTTCTTTCAAAGCTTTCAGTGCTTGTGAACCAGAGTAGTCGAACTCTCCGGCTTGTCCGATTTTGAGTGCTCCAGAACCCAAAACGAGAACTTTCTTGATTTCCTTTTCCATTTCTTTTGTTGTTATAATAAGTTGTTATTTCTAAGTTCGTCCATAAAAAAAATGCGTTACCCTCAAAAAAGGATTAACGCATTACCAAAGAACTAAAATATCGTTTTTGGAGAAAAGAGAAGAAGTCTGCCGTTTCCGGGTGCAAAACATCCGAATGTAGATAATACTTACTTCTGATTTCCTGTTGATTCATTGTTAATATCAAAATTTGTGCAAAGTAACGACATATTTTGCAAATGACAAAAAGAAACGTTCATTTTTTACTGAAATAGTTTACCGCGTCAATGAAACGGTTGTTTTTTCCGTTAGCTTTTTAATGAATACTTTTTTATCATAGTAAGCACAAATCATGAAGTAACTACATTTTGATGTATCTTTCAGTTTTTATCCTTATCTTTGTCGCCATTATATAATAAGGTAATAAAATATGGGAAAAGAAAAAATCATATTGACGGGCGACCGTCCTACCGGAAGACTTCATATCGGTCACTATGTAGGCTCGTTGAAACGCAGAGTTGACCTGCAAAACGCAGGTGATTATAGCAAGATGTTTATCTTCATTGCCGATTCGCAGGCATTGACAGACAATATAGACAATCCGGAGAAGGTGCGTCAGAATGTAATTGAAGTAGCCCTTGACTATCTGGCTTGTGGCATAGATCCGTCTAAAGCTACCATCTTCATACAGTCGCAAATTCCGGAATTATGCGAGCTTAGTTTCTATTATATGGACCTTGTAAGCGTATCTCGCCTGCAACGTAACCCGACTGTGAAATCGGAAATCCAGATGCGCAACTTTGAAGCAAGTATTCCTGTAGGTTTCTTCACTTATCCTATCAGCCAGGCAGCGGACATCACAGCATTCCGTGCAACAACTGTCCCTGTGGGTGAAGACCAGGAACCAATGCTTGAACAGGCTCGTGAAATCGTTCGCCGTTTCAACTATATATATGGTGAGACATTGGTAGAACCGGAAATCCTGTTGCCGGACAATGCAGCCTGCCTGCGTCTTCCGGGAACTGACGGTAAAGCTAAAATGAGTAAATCACTCGGAAACTGTATCTACCTTTCGGAAGAACCGGAAGAAATCCAGAAGAAGATCATGAGTATGTATACCGATCCGGGACATCTCCGTGTACAAGACCCGGGAAAGATTGAAGGTAACACCGTATTCACTTACCTTGACGCCTTCTGCCTCCCCGAACATTTCGAACGCTACTTACCGGATTATCCGAATCTGGCAGAATTGAAAGCACATTATCAACGCGGCGGACTGGGCGACGTAAAAGTGAAACGTTTCCTGAATTCTATTATGCAAGAAATACTCGAACCGATTCGTAATCGTCGTAAAGAGTTCAGCAAAGATATTCCGGCTATCTATGACATGCTTCAGCAAGGATGCGAAGTAGCCAGAGCTGCTGCTGCCGAGACTTTGGCAGATGTGAAAAAAGCAATGAAGATTAATTATTTCGATGACAAGGAGTTAATCGAGGAACAGGTAAAACGTTTCTCACAGGAATAAGGAAGTTTGCATAAAAACGTATCATATAAAGTAAAGGCTGCCTACTCTAAGAAAGAATGGCAGCCTTTATTATAATATATAATTTAAGATTTAGCTAACTTCATCTTCATCATTCTTGAATAATACATCCTTTAATTTCTGATAAAGGAATGAAAGTATCAGTAATATCAGTCCGAGAATGATGAATACAATGATCTTACCGATAGTAGGCATTGCCCACAAATCATCAAATACAAGTTTAAGCAGAACGATTCCAAAAGTCGAAAGGCTTATCATGCGCATGACTTTCTGATGCAAACGCATCCCTAGTCCCATCTGAACAAATCCGGCAATACTTAATGAAAGCGAAAGTCCGGCACTGAAATCATCCACTCCTACCTGCCAGAGGAAAGAGCGTACCATTGTCACCCAAAGAAGAGTGACCAGAATATTGAGATAAATAGTGAAACGACTCTTGATGCCGATTAATAGATAGTATTGGCGTGCCACATAGCATATATTCGCTATTACAAATGCTGCCGTGAACCATCGTAGTACAACAGGCACAAAAGCCATGTTCTCCCATTGATCTCCCCATATATTTATGATATATACAAGCGTATTTATCCCAATAGCTAACATATAGAAAGTCAGACATTGGGTGATCGGGAATCGTTTTCTAAAAGAATAACAAACACTCGAAATGGCAATGGCAGTAAACAAGAACATTGCTCCGCTCCTCGTAGCTCCCTCAAAATGCAGGTGAAACTCCATCATAAATGTATAATAAAGTATGGCTACAGAGACAAAAAGCATGAAAGGATTCCAGAAACCATATTCCAGTTGACGGGCTGTAGAGAAGAATGGTCTATAATACCCCATCAACAGAGCAAATGCTCCCATAGCCAGCCCTACAAACAAAGAGGTGGCAAATGAACTGTTCAGGAAAATAGTGCTGACAGCATGATGCTCATGCATTACTACATTATATATATCCATCAGGTAAGAAATAAAGGTGAGTCCCACCAGTATCTTTGCCGCATATTCATATACCCGGATTCTCGACTTGATATAAAGCCATAATAATAACACCATTTCTGACGCCCAAACTAATGTTATACAGTTTCCATCCAACTGAATCGGAACGGTAATAGAGACAAATGTCAACACAAGCCCCAGAGTGGTATACACCAGGAATTTATAGTCTTTCCGGCTCTTCCATAACCAAAGCACCAGTCCTAAATTAACAAGAGCAATGAACAGGCTCAACAAACCGCTTGCTTTGAAAGACCATCCCATATTCCGCAAGAACAAAGCTCCCGAAAGCAGATAAATAAAGTTATTCGTTATAATGACGAATACCAGCCCCCGACTCATTGTTCGCATATCTTCCCCACGAAGAATAGAGAACACCGGAAGTAGAAAGATAAAATAAAACAGAGTGGTAAACAAAAACAAGTGCCCCGAAATAACTGTAGAACTGGAGGTATAGCTAAATAAAAGAAAGATTCCCATTATCAGCCAGGTAAAGACAAATGAGATCATCGGAAGCTCACCCCACTTCTTATAAATGGAAAGTCCGAACATACCGAGATTCAGGATACTTACATAAGTGAACAGTACCAGATAACTTCCCTCTCCACTGCTTACGATGAAAGGTGCAAGAAATCCTCCGACAAGTGAAATGATGGCCAGTTCGCGCCGATTGTATACCACAGACAAAACAGACATAAATACAGTGACGCCTATCAGAATGATAAACGCCATAGTCTGCGAGAAGATATGATAATAATGGAATGCAATGGCAACCGTAAGATAGAATACAGCAAAAGCACCACCCGCAAGCAACGAGCTAAATGTACGATACTTCTTTTGCAACCGTTCGGCAACGACCAGCAATACAGCTCCCGTCAGAAAACCAAGTACGGTACGGAAAGTCTCATTGATCCAATTCTTATCAATAGCATACTTCACAAAGAAGCCTACACCGATGACGAATATTAGGATACCGATCTTTCCGAAGAGATTCTCACCGATGAACTTCTCATAGTTCACTTGTTTCTTTTGTTTCGGAACAGCCTCAACACAAACATCTTCCAGTTCTGTTTCAACCGTCTTTTCACGTGTTCCTTCCAGTGCCTCACGGATAACTGTTTCAACAAACGGCTTCTGTTTTTCCGGTACAGTTTCTTTTTGCTGTTTAGTCTCTAGTGTCGAAGTTTTTTCTATTATTTGAGGTGATGCAGAGATATCTTCGTTTTCCTTTTTCAATGCTTCTCCTTCAAGCTTTACCTTTTCAGTAACCCCTCTTTGCTGAACTTTGAGATAATCATCCATCCGTTTTTTTATCTCGTTCAGTTCTCTTTCTATCTTCCCAAAACGATTATCCAGCCTACTCAATAAAACAAAAAACATAATTAAAACGAGTAGTGCGTATACGGTATTTATATCGTCCATAATATTTTAGATTTGAGTTCCATATCACAAATATATAAAATATTGCTACACAGAGCGATTATTCCAGTAAGAATGATTCAAATCAAGAGTGAATTAACAGAGATTCAAGCCCTTTCACTTTGCTTTGTATGTAATTTCATTATAGCTAATCAGAATATCATTATAGCTAAAAGGAAGATGCTAATAGCAAAAACAAATATGCTAATAGATTATTTTTTTCATTGGGATGATTAAAAAAAACATTGCAGTGTTTGCCACAATTAATGCAATGATTTTAGAAAGCACTGTAATGACATTTTTTCGATATGTAATGTGATGAATACGGTAATGAGAAGCCCTCCCTTCACCCGCAAACAGTTTATTCATCGAGAGTTCAGAAGAAAGGTGAAGAGGATTGAAAAAATAGCTATTTGCAGGGGAAGTGTGGAGTACCTCTTATTCCCCCTCTAAAGCGTAGCTTTAGGTAGGCAAAAGCTATGCTTTACGTTCCCTAAAGCTATGCTTCTTCAAGGTAAAACAACCTACATTTATAATCAGTGTAAGCGCTTCCATATACCTCAAACTCATAATCAAAAGCCCAGGCAAGTATTAATGGTCCTAAAATAAGAAAAGAAAAGGCAGCTGAAAGCGAAAATACCTTATTTCAGGATTCGCTTTCAGCCGCCTTCTCTCTTTCAGCAGGCGATCACAAAGAATCGCCGAATACTGAAATTATATGATTACTGTGCTGATTCGACCAATACTACACGGTTCAGAATCGGTTGACCGAATTTGTCAACACCACCACCGGCTGCAACTTTCAATCTATCGGCAGAGATGCCATACTTCTTAACGAGCAGGTCTTTAACAACTTGTGCACGTTCCAAACTCAACTTCTGATTGAAAGCCGGAGTACCTGTTGCAGAGTCTGCATATCCGTTGATTGTGTATGTAGCGTTCGGAGATTCTTTTATCTTGCTGGCAAGATATGACAAGTTCATTTCTTCCTGCGGAGACAATTTATCAGAACCGATCTTGAAGAATACAGTACGTGGAGCAATATTAGTATCTGTTATAACAACTTCTTCAGTATCTTCTACTTCAACCGGTTGTTGTGCATTTGCCAACTGCTGTTGTAATTGCATATTAGCTGCTGCCATTGCATTCATCTGGTTACGCATCTGGTTTAATTCAAGTTCAGAGATAATCTGTGGAACCGGACGTTGGAATCCGCGAGTCGGGAAATAATAAGTCACCCCGATGGTAGCACCTAAGATACCATCGTAGTCAGGTTTACCTGCGTGCTCTCCGTCAAACTTGCCTTCCAGACCTGTTGCACTCAATTCCAGATTCAAGTCAACAGCATTCGACAAACGGAAGCGGTTGATAATACCTGCATTGAAAGTAGCGGAGTTAGTGTGAGGACGAGAATAAGCATGAGCCCAACCGGCACCAATATAAGGGATAATTTCATATACACGGTTCGGATTGTATCCACCGAAAAGTGCATTCAGGTTAATCATCAAATCACCATGCAAGTTCATGTAGTCCCATCTTTGTTTGTAAGAACCATCTTCTCTCGGACCGCCAACCACATAATTAGCATTTTCGCTGGTGGTAAATCCTTTGGCTTGTAATCCGCTGTACTGCAAACGCAATCCGAATCCCGGAGTTACCCATTTACCAACAGACACGTTAAATGTGGGAGCAACACGATCTCTGAACTTACCGATATGGTCATTGTTTCCATACAATACCTGGGCACCTCCTCCTACAGAGAAGAACCAGTTACTCCAGAAAGGATTAGTTATTACTTGATATTTATCTTGCACCTGAATCACTTCGTATTCAGTTACAGTCATTGTCTGCTGCGCAGAAGCGACAGACGCAACGCCGGCAAATGCCAGCAACATCAGAATCTTTTTCATATACCTAATAGTTAAGTGGTTATTTAAATCTTTTTCTTTGTTGAACTATTTAAATAACACGAACTGAACTAAAAGGTTTTAGGAAAAGATGAATTTATTTGTTTTATTTGAATAATCTTTCGATGTCCTCCTCCTTAATGGTTGTCAAAACGGTTTTCCCATCGGGTGTGTAATTCGGTGAGGGACAGGCAAAAAGGTTGTCTACAAGGCTTACCATTTCTTCATTACTCAACACCTGTCCGTAGACAATAGCCGCTGCTCGCGCCAATGTTAATGCCAGAATATTTTGGATTTCTTCCTTAACGTCATTCCCTTTTTCCATCGCTGTATGTAGCATATTACGCACCAGTTCGACCGGATTCAGTCCTTCAATACCCGAAGGGATGCCATTGATGGCATAGCTACCGCCTCCCAGATTGCTCAAATCGAAGCCGACTGCCGACAAATCATCCATAATGCTTTGAAGAACAGCAGCTTCTGAAGCCGGTAATTGTAATATTTCCGGGAAGAGAACGCCTTGAGATACTCCCTGTTTCTGTTGAATCTGTACCATATAGCGATCAAAAAGCACCCGTATATGTGCCCGGTGTTGATCGATTAGCATCAGACCCGATTTAACTGAAGTCAAAATAAACCGCCCTTTAAACTGCAAATGCTGATTTCCTTTTTCCATCACCGGTTCGTTGGCATACAAAGTAGAAGAAGCGGCGGATGTCACCGTCTCTATCTTTTCTTCCACGAAGGCCGGTTCGCCTCCAATAGAAGAATCCTCCCAATCCATTTCGGGTTCCGGCTGCGGATTATTCATCTTACTGGCTTTTGTCAGCCCTCCGTACAAATCCTCCCATTCTACTTTCGAACGACTATACGATCCGCCACCACCGCCACCGGCAGAGACTTTAAACGGATTATAATCTGTATTATAATGTACCTTCGGAGGTTCGGAAGATATCTTTTCCTCAAATGCCGGAATATCAGGCATATCCTCCGTATCAAAATCAATGGAAGGGATAGCACTGAACTTACCCAACGATTCCTTAACGGATGCTGAAAGTATCTGCCAGATGGCCTGCTCATTCTCAAACTTGATCTCGGTCTTTGTCGGGTGAATATTCACATCAATATTAGCCGGATCTACATCAAAATAGATAAAATAGGAAATCTGTTCACCGGCGGGAATCAACTGTTCATAAGCCTCCATGACTGCCTTATGAAAATAAGGATGGCGCATATAACGTCCGTTGACAAAGAAATACTGATGGGCTCCTTTCTTACGGGCAGTCTCCGGTTTGGCTACGTATCCGGAGATTTTCACCATGGTAGTGTTCACGTCTATATTCAGTAATTGCTGGTTGAGCTTCTTACCGAAAATAGCAAGAATACGCTGGCGTAACTGTGATACCGGAAGATTGAACAGTTCCGAATCATTACTATAAAGCGAAAAGGCAACTTCCGGATGCACCAAAGCGATACGCTCAAATTCGGCAAGGATGTTGCTCAATTCAGTGGAATTAGCCTTTAAAAATTTACGACGGGCAGGCACATTAAAGAACAGGTTCTTTACAGAGAAGTTACTTCCTTTAGAACAGGATATAGCCTCCTGGCTCTCCACTTGAGAACCCGCAATCACCAGTTTCGTTCCCAGTTCTTCCGATTCCGGACGCGTCTTCAGTTCTACCTGCGCCACTGCTGCGATGGATGCCAATGCTTCCCCACGAAATCCCATGGTACGCAAAGCAAACAAGTCCGCAGCTTCCCGTATCTTGGAAGTAGCATGCCGCTCAAAAGAGAGACGGGCATCCGTTTCGGACATTCCTTTTCCATCATCAATCACCTGAATACAGGTTTTACCCGCATCAGTCACTAACACATGTATATTTTGCGCATCTGCATCAATCGCATTCTCCACTAGCTCCTTGATAACAGATGCCGGACGTTGTATCACTTCACCGGCAGCAATCTGGTTAGCTACCGAATCAGGTAACAAATGAATGATATCGCTCATACTTCGTAAATTAACAATTAAAAACTCCAGCTTCCTGTTGCTAAATAATGCCACAGATAGAGAAGGAAGGCAATGATTATCAGTATGATTCCGAAAGAAACCGGTTTGCGGCCACTTGCTTTTCTTCTTTTCAAATGTGTAGTACCTTCGACGAATTTACCGCGAATATCTTCCGGATTAAATTCTTTCTCCGGCAGCATCCCCAAGTCACGTTTGGCGTTCTCCTCCATCTTAGCGAGCTTTTCTTTCCGCTCGTCTACATAAATGTATTGATGATTAAAGCCCCGGGGCTTTCTCATTGAGTTAAACATTCCCATACTACTTCATATTTATTAAGTTTCGCTTTTCTGTCTTTGGTCGCCGGTCGGTAGTCGGCTTCAATGTTTCTCCCGCACGCTTGCTGCGCCAGTTGAAAATATCGTCCTTATTTAGCGGACGGACATAGTCGAACCAGGCAAAAGTGGGAAGACGCAGTTTATCAGGCGGTATCTGGTCCATCGGATACATCGTTCCGTTGGATTTACCGATAAAAAGTCCTTTTTCCATTCTCTTATCCTTCATATAAAGATGCAGCATACTACCTTCCAGACAATTAAATCCGGTCATCGTACTGTCTTTCTCTTCAGGATAAAAAGCTGTCAGCACATTACCGTTCACTTCAATATGGCGCATATCTCCATTAACGAAATAGGCTTTCATCTCCTTGCCGGACACTTGATTATAGTGAATAGAGTCTTTCATCTCCACTGTCAACGCCTGGTTGATAATGTGCGCCCAGTCAATCGTGCTGTCATTCATATAAATCTTGATCTGCTCACCAAGCAGTTGCTGTCCGTCATTCCAAAGAATAGGGTCAGTATACATGGTCATACAAGAATCTTTCGAATTATAGACCAGTGAGTCACATACTCCCTGAACATCTGTACGATACATACGTACTTTATGGTAAGCCTTCATCAACCGGTACAAAGAATCGGTATTCAGATTATAGGACACCATCTGCAAAGTATCCCCATGCATATAAAGACTGTCTCCCTGTGAATAATCGATAGCAACAGCACGTTTTGTTGCAAACGCAGAGTCCGTCAATTCATTATAGAAACAATAATCGCCCGTCAGCATATTCTTATTGATGGAGTCTGTCATCTTCACATTATCGAATGCTTCTCCGTAACCGATTACCCGGTCATAGAACAGACTGTCGCCTACAAGTTTCTTCCCCTGATTGGTCAGGACCGAACGGTCCAACAATTCCGCTTGTTCGGTCAATGTGTTATAGAATCCCCGTTCCGAATAGATATGATTATTATCACTGACAATATTGGAAGGTCCGAGAATCACTGCTATTTTGTTTTCGGTATTATACCTCAATGTATCGGAGGTCAACACAAACTTAGGGTTCACCAACTTCACATCATGGTTGAATACCGACTGTTTTGTTGCAGGGCTATATTCGCCCCAGTCAGAAGTCAGTACATTCTCTTCATCCATCAAAGTTCCCCCCTCGAAATAATATCCGAGATCGTAGAGACGGTCGTAGTTCAAGCTGTCCGTCAGCAGGGTCGTGTTCCGGTTAATCATCTTCACGTTTTCACGAAGTTGCGCAATTTGCGTCATTCCGTCATAATAAAGATAATCACCATAGATGAACAAGGTATCTCCCTGTTCCATACGCACATTGCTGAAGGCTTCTACGGAGTTGGTTTTCTCAAAAATCAGTGCACTGTCACAGTACATATACATACTGTCATGGCGCAACTTCACGTTACCAATCAACACCTGCACATCCGGACGTGCCAGCTTATCCGCCTGTCCTTCGTCAGCATGGAGCAAGTAAACTTTGGTCTTTTTATTCTCCGGTTGCTTCTTGTTGTCCGATTGTTTCTTATTACCCGCCGACGTTTTGGTTTTGGGAGCCGTCTTAGACGTATCCGCAGTCGATTTTGTCGAAGTCCCTGCCGTGGGTTTCTGTCCCGTCGGCCTCACTTGTGCCACAAGACATACACCAAACAGGCATAGAAAGCCTATAAGGAGCCATCTATGCCTGTCTTGTTGTTTATTTTTCTTATTCTTTTTCAGCATATAAAGTCAAAGCAAGGTTATATCAGTCATTCTTGACCCAACCCGGATACTTGAAGTCACACTTCTGCCAGTTTTCGTTGATGCGTACATAAGTGTGTTTTTGCTTGTTCAGAATCCATTTCTGCAACACCTCTTCGCGACGCTTATCCATTACGATTTCTTTCAGATCCTGATAGTCTTCCGCGATGGTTGCTTTATGACCATTGATTTTAGTTTTCAATTTCACGATAGCGCATACTTCTTTTCCATCTTTCTCATTAATCATTGTAAAAGCTTTGGAAATCTCGCCAACATTCATCTTATCCACTACCTTAGCAACGTCTTGAGGAAGATCCTGCATCTGGAACTTAGAAGTAGTGATACCTGAATGTTCATTGATGTTCACCATGATACCGTGATTGTTGCGGGTATCCTTATCTTGTGAGATAACGGCAGCGGCATCATCAAATGTGAATTTGTTAGCACGAATATCATCTGCAATAGAATCCAGACGGGCACAAGCCTCGGTCAGTTCTTTTTCCGAGACTTTCGGACGCAACAGGATATGGCGGGTATTAACACGGTCACCACGCTTCTCAATCAACTGGATAATATGGAAACCAAATTCCGATTCTACAATTTTGGAAACTTTCTTCGGGTCCTGCAAGCTGAATGCCACATTCGCATAAGCGGGGTCCATCATACCACGTCCCATAAATCCACATTCACCACCTTTAATGGCAGAAGCCTTATCTTCAGAATACAAACGGGCCAATGTAGAGAAGTCGATTTCTCCTTTTGTCACACGATCCGTATAATCACGCAGTGTCCTCTTTACATCCTCGATTTCCGAAACGGGTATTTTGGGTTGCAAAGTAATAATCTGCACTTCCACCTGTGTAGGAATGTAAGGGATACTATCCTGTGGAAGATCTTTGAAGTAACGGCGTACTTCTGCCGGAGTCACTTTGATATCTCCTGCCAGTTTCTGCTGCATCTTCTGAACCGTCAATCCGTCACGTGCATTATCACGCAAAGTTTCACGAATCTGGGTGGATGTTTTATTGAAATACTCCTCCATTTTCTCTCTGGAACCGATCTGCTGGATGTACATATTGGTCATCATATCCACACGCTGGATGATTTCCGCTTCGGAAACCTCGATACTGTCCAACTTTGCCTGATGCAGGAATAACTTCTGCACAGCAATCTCTTCAGGAATTACACAATAAGGATCGCCTTCGAATCTGCGTCCATTATACAAGGCATCCATACGGGCCTCTTCTACATCTGATTTTAAAATAGCTTCGTCACCTACTACCCAAACTACTTCATCAACCACATTATCTTGTGCATAGGTTGCCACATTAGCAAATATTGCCAGGACAAGGGTAACAACAAATCTAAAGTTCACAAACTTCTTCATTCTTTGTATTTAATAATTATATATAATCTTCTTCTTACTTACCGCCTGCTGATACAAGTCGTTCTTTACCTGTTCCATAAAGCTCACCCGTTTCTGATTTACCAGTAAGTCTTTCACTTCCGAGCGGGCAAATTCATACGGTTTCTCCTCACCAACTCCGCGATAATCGCTCACATTCAGGAAATAATAATAAGCCGTATCTTTCAATTCTACCTGACGGTGTTTGTTTACGTACTCTTCCGGTGCCTCTACTTTCAACGGAATCATGTCCAGGACATCGGTCACGGACACCCATTTATCATAGAAATATTCATATTTCACCGCATTCTGCAAACTATATTTTTCCAGGCTCTCGATAGCATCCTGTTTTTCCGACTTATACCATCTGCGCACATTGTTCAACTGGGGAGCTGTCAACGGCACTTTAATAAACAATCCCTTAATCAACGGACCTTCCAGTTTAAACAATTCCTTGTTTTTGCCGTAATACTCTGCTATCTCGTGTTCGGAAATATCATTCGCCAACTTCTGGCTAATCAACTCCTGCTGATAAGTATGCATTATCAACGCTTTCCGATAATTCTCCACCAGCTTGTCTACATCCACATTATCGGGGATATTGTTCGCAGCTTTCTCATACAATAAAATCTCTTCCGCCCAACTACGAATATAGTGCTCGGTGAAGAGAATGCTATCATCTTTTGACAATCCGACCGGAAGCACGGACATCAAATCTTCTTTATATAAAAAATTACCGTCCACCTCTACCAAAGGAGTCTTTCCTTTGTGGTCGTGCTGTTCCTTGCACGCTCCACAACCAAGAAGGGTAATCAGTAAGAGGACTAATATTCGCATCGGCAACTAAAATCTACTTATTTAAGGTACGAAGATAGTGAATAATCGGTTACATCAGTTATTATTAACTGTTTTTAAAACCTCTTGGTTTATTTCAACCTTACCGGACTCACTCAATTCCCGCATCCAGCACGTGTCAAGATAGCTTCGATAATCCTTTCGAACCCGATCAATTACTTCCCGATAATCATCCGGACCTTTCATTTTTTCGCCTACTACAATAGTAAAAGGATAAGACATCAAAGGATCAAAATCACCCTTCTTAAAAACCAGTTTATCTATATATTTATTGTCTCCGTCGGCAAAAATTCCTTGTTCAACTTGTATCTTTTCCTCCCCGGATGTATTAAAAGTTTGCCGAAGCTTGTCCGCCCACTCTTTTTCCGGCACTTTCTTCAGCATTTTTTTGGCTTGCTTTGCCGTCTTTTTATCAACGCAATGAAGTACGACTCCTCTATACCGGGGGCTCTCCCACCGATAATCCGACGAATGAAATTTAAAATAAGTAGCCAATCCCGCCCAGTCATTAGCTGCGGGCAAATCTATTTTCTGACGTGTTATCTCTTCCACCAAATAGTTTTCATCAGATTCCCGCAAGGCATAAGGAATTTCCGGATGCTTTTTATCGATATTCCGGCTTTCATAATCCAGCAATGACTTAGCTATAAATCCTTCCAACTGCCGTTTGACAGCTTGAGGATGAGAAGAGGCAAAATGCGTGAACATAGTTCCGGTGTATGCTTGTCCGTCAATCGTAAACAGGGTTTGTTCTGTACGGCCTTTCGCCAGCAGTTCTTCCATTGCCGCCTGATTGGGAGCATACTGCCATGCTTTTTTCAAGCGTTCGAGCACCGCGCCTGTACCTTTGTCCAAAATCTCCTTGCGCCGTAACCGTTCCATTAACCTGGCACTGACATTTTCGTAAGCAGCTGTTTCCTCCCGATCCATCACTTTCAAGATATGAATCCCTTCAGGAGTGAAAAAGGGCTGCGATGCCATACCTTTTGCCAGAGAGAAAGCAACATTCTCAAACTCGCTCGTTGTTTCCAGACATTCGATCCATCTACTTTGCTTATCATCCGAGTATATTTCGACCAAACGGTTAAAATTCAAATCCGGCTGATTCTGTATCGCCTGGTATATAGAATCCATCCGCGTTTTTTCTTCTTCTAAATGCCGGGAAGTAATTGTCTGCGGCAAACGTTTGAAAATCTGCATCACCTGTACCCTACCGCTACGTGCTTTCAGTCCCATCTTCTGATAGATAGCACGGGCACAACTATCCATCACTTGCCTGTCTAGCAGATAAGATTCCACCAACTCGGTCCGGCATTTCTCCTGTTGTTTACGAAAAGCAGAGGTCGTATCAAGTCCGGCAGCCCTGGCTGCTTCCACTTTCAACTTCGATTGAGCGAAAAGTGCCGCATACTCTTTGGACGAAAGCCTGGCATTTGAACGTTCGGCATAACGGCGGTATGCATATTCAAATTCCGAACGGAGTATCTCTCTTCCGTTAACACGCATCAATACCGGATCTTCCTGTGCAAAGACCGCGACTACAAAGAGAGAAATACATCCCAACAACAGGTTTCTTTTCATCATCAATTTTTATTTTTCAAACAACAAACGGTGAGCAGTGAACACCCTGCTGATTATACAGCCTGTTCACCGTTCACCGTTAATAGTTCACCGTATCTATCTATTATTCCGGACGGCTATAGTTAGGCGATTCACTGGTAATCGTCACATCGTGCGGATGACTTTCCATTACACCTGCATTGGTAATGCGGGTAAACTTAGCGTCATGAAGTTTCTCAATGTTAGCAGCGCCACAGTATCCCATACCTGCACGCAAACCACCAGTCAGCTGATACACAACTTCGAAAAGCGTACCTTTATAAGGAACACGGGCAGCGATTCCTTCGGGAACAAGCTTCTTCACATCAGCCGTTCCACTCTGGAAGTAGCGGTCTTTCGAACCGTTCTCCATTGCTTCCAATGAACCCATACCACGATAGGATTTGAATTTACGACCATTGAAGATAATAGTGTCACCCGGAGATTCTTCTGTTCCGGCAACCAATGATCCGATCATTACGCAATATCCTCCGGCAGCCAATGCTTTCACCACGTCGCCCGAATAACGCAAACCACCATCGGCAATCAAAGGAATACCTGTACCCTTCAACGCTTTTGCTACATCATAGACAGCTGATAACTGTGGAACACCTACACCGGCAACCACCCGAGTGGTACAGATAGAACCCGGGCCGATACCTACTTTCACAGCATCTGCACCAGCTTCCACCAAAGCTTTGGCAGCTTCTCCGGTAGCAATGTTACCTACCACAATATCAATATTCGGGAAGCGTTTCTTTGCTTCTTTCAGTTTTTCAATCACAAACTTAGAGTGTCCGTGAGCTGTATCAATCACGATTGCATCTGCACCGGCATCCACCAATGCCTGCATACGTTCCAGCGTATCGGCAGTAACACCTACACCGGCAGCTACACGCAGACGACCTTTGGCGTCTTTGCAAGCCATCGGTTTATCTTTTGCTTTTGTAATATCTTTATAAGTGACAAGACCGATCAACTTTCCGTCCATTCCGACAATCGGAAGTTTCTCAATCTTATGTTTCTGAAGAATCTGTGCAGCAGATTCCAAGTCAGTAGACTGGTTAGTAGTCACCAATCTTTCTTTCGGAGTCATGACAAGATCAATGTGTTTTGCCATGTCTCTTTCGAAACGCAAATCTCTGTTGGTAACAATACCCACCAAATAACCTTCATCATCTACCACAGGGATACCACCGATTTTATATTCCGCCATGATGTCCAGTGCATCCTGAACAGTAGAACCTCTTTTAATCGTTACAGGGTCATAAATCATACCATTTTCGGCACGCTTTACGATAGCAACTTGTCTTGCCTGTTCTTCGATAGACATATTTTTGTGAATCACACCGATACCACCTTCACGAGCAATGGCAATCGCCATTTTCGCTTCGGTAACTGTATCCATGGCAGCCGTCACAAAAGGTATTTTTAACTCAATGTTTTTTGAAAACTTAGTCGAGAGATCGACAGTGCGCGGTAAAACTTCAGAATAAGCGGGGATCAACAATACGTCGTCGTAAGTCAACCCATCCATTACAATCTTATCAGCAATAAATGACATAGGGCTATGCGTTTAAAAATTATTGCGTGCAAATATACGGTTTTTATTCAAAACCGCATACCTGCACGCCTATTTTTTTCGCTTTTTTAATTAGCCATTTCAGAGATGAACTTAATACGTACCAAACGAACTTCCTCTTCCGTGAAGTCATCGCCTAATTCGTCAAGCGCATCATCAATCTTATCAGTGGTAGATTCCTTGAAATAATCGTAGATATCAAGCAAATGATCTTCATCCATGATTTCTTCCAGGAAGTAATCTATATTCAGTTTGGTTCCCGAATAAACGATCGCTTCTACCTCGTCCAGCAGTTCACCAAATTCAATCCCTTTGGAAAGAGCGATATCATCTAACGCCACTTTACGGTCAATTGCCTGAATGATAGCTACCTTCATCTTTGATTTATTGGCAACCGTACGTACCCGCAAGTCTTCAGGACGTTCTATTTCATTCTCTTCACAGTGGCGTTTGATTAATTTACAGAACTCTTCACCGTAACGTTTTGCTTTTCCAGCTCCTACGCCCGGTATATTCTGCAACTCGTCCAATGTCACCGGATAAATGGTAGCCATTGCTTCCAAAGACGGGTCCTGGAAGATCACATAAGGCGGTACTTCCAGTTTCTTCGAGAGTTTCTTCCGCAAGTCCTTCAACATGGAATAAAGAGCCGGGTCTACTGCACAGGAGCCACCGCCGCGTGCCGGAACTTCTTCTTCCGTCTCTTCGAAATCGTTGTCCTCGGTAATCTTGAATGACTTCGGTCTCTTCAGGAACTTGTGTCCTTCCTCCGTCACTTTCAGGAGTCCGTAATGCTCCACATCTTTGCTCAAGTAACCTGCAATCAGCGCCTGACGAATCACTGCGTTCCATGTCTTATCCTCTTCACCCATACCGGAGCCGAAGACTTCGAGGTCTTCATGCAAATGCGCCTGTACTTCGGAAGTTTCTTTACCTTGTAGTATGTCTATAATATAATCTGCCTTAAAATTTTCTTTCACCGCGATAATCGCTTCAATCACGGCACACAATAACTCTTGAGCCTCCACTTGTTTTTTAGGGTTTAAACAGTTGTCACAATTTCCACAATTTTCTTCCGTATATTCTTCACCGAAATAATGCAGCAACGTCTTGCGTCGGCATACGGAAGATTCGGCATAAGCAGCGGTTTCCAACAGAAGCTGCTTGCCAATTTCCTGCTCTGCCACAGGTTTTCCTTGCATGAACTTTTCCAGTTTCTGCAAGTCTTTGTTTGTATAAAAGGTTATGCACTGACCTTCACCGCCATCTCTACCGGCGCGCCCGGTCTCCTGGTAATACCCTTCCAGACTCTTTGGAATATCGTAGTGAATCACGAACCTCACGTCCGGCTTGTCAATTCCCATACCGAAAGCGATAGTCGCTACAATAACGTCCACTTTTTCCATCAGGAAATCATCCTGATTCTTGGTCCTGGTCAACGAATCCATTCCAGCATGATAAGGACGCGCATTGATACCGTTTGCCTGCAGGATTTCAGCAAGTTCCTCCACTTTTTTCCGGCTAAGGCAATAGATAATGCCCGATTTCTCCGGATTGTTTTTGATAAACTTGATAATATCCCTGTCAATATTAGCGGTCTTCGCACGTACCTCATAATAAAGGTTCGGACGGTTGAACGAAGATTTGAAGACTTGAGCATCTACCATTCCCAGATTTTTCTGGATATCATGCTGCACCTTCGGTGTCGCCGTTGCGGTAAGCGCAATCAACGGAGCTTTACCTATTTCATTGATAATAGGGCGAATCCGCCGGTATTCCGGTCGAAAGTCATGGCCCCATTCAGAAATACAGTGAGCTTCATCCACTGCATAGAACGAAATCTTTACCGAACGCAAAAACTCTACGTTTTCTTCTTTCGTCAGCGACTCCGGCGCTACATATAGCAATTTTGTCTTTCCGGCAAGGATGTCCGACCTCACTTGGTCTATCGCGCCTTTATTTAATGAAGAATTGATAAAATGGGCGACGCCATCTTCTTCACTGAAATTGCGCATTGCATCCACTTGATTCTTCATCAACGCAATGAGCGGAGAAATTACGATTGCCGTACCTTCCATCAAGACCGAAGGTAGCTGATAGCATAAAGATTTCCCGCCACCGGTAGGCATCAGTACAAAGGTATCTTTACCATCGAGCAAGTTATTAATGATCGCTTCCTGGTTTCCCTTGAACTTATTAAATCCGAAATACTTTTTCAGTTCATCTGTTAAATTAATCTTCCCTGCCATCTTAACTAAGGTTGTTTTATTCAGTTCATGGTTTAACTTTAAGTATGTTCTCTTCTTCAAGAGAGCCAAACAAAGTTATAAACAACTTCGTAATTACCAAGCAAAATGCGACTAATATTTTCAAGAAAATACAGTTACGATCATTTTCTGTAGCCTTACTCTTTGATTTTAAGCGGTTTGTAGTCGTGCCATATTCGCTTTTTCCAGTTGCATCTTTGCATAATCCAGCGTCACCTTATACTCTTTTTTGTTCTCTGAAGGGATTTCAAACATGACATCCATCATAATTGTTTCCACAATAGAGCGCAATCCGCGGGCACCTAGCTTATATTCTACCGCCTTGTCGACGATATATTCGAAGACATCATCTTCAAATGTCAGCTTGATACCATCCATTTCAAACAGTTTGATGTACTGTTTGATGATTGAGTTTTTCGGTTCGGTAAGGATCGCACGAAGCGCATCCCGGTCCAGCGGATTCAAATAAGTCAACACCGGAAGACGTCCGATAATTTCGGGAATCAGTCCGAATGACTTCAAATCCTGTGGAGCGATGTACTGCATCATGTTATTCTTGTCTACCGTCGCTGTTTTCTGCGATGCCGTATAACCTACGACATGGGTGTTCAACCGTTGGGCGATCTTCTTCTCGATACCGTCGAACGCACCGCCGCAGATAAAGAGAATATTCTTGGTATTTACCGGAATCATCTTCTGGTCCGGATGTTTACGACCTCCCTGGGGAGGTACGTTCACCACAGAACCTTCGAGCAATTTCAGTAATCCCTGCTGTACACCTTCACCGCTCACGTCGCGAGTGATGGAAGGATTATCTCCTTTACGGGCAATTTTGTCGATCTCGTCGATAAACACGATACCCTGTTCAGCTTCAGATACATTATAATCTGCCACCTGAAGCAAACGGGTTAAAATACTTTCGATATCTTCGCCCACATAACCGGCCTCCGTCAGCACTGTAGCGTCTACAATAGTAAACGGCACGTGCAGTAACTTAGCAATCGTGCGTGCGAGCAACGTTTTCCCGGTTCCGGTACTACCCACCATAATAATGTTCGACTTTTCAATCTCCACATCATCACCGCTGTCTTTTTGCAACAAACGTTTATAATGGTTATAGACCGATACGGAAAGGAAGCGTTTCGCATCATCCTGTCCGATCACATACTGGTCGAGGAATTTCTTGATTTCTACCGGTTTGGGCAGTTCTTTTAAATTAAGTTTGGTAGCTCCCGCGCTTTTCTTGCCTTCGCCCAATGCTTCCTGAGTGATCTCATAAGCCTGGGTAGCACAACTGTCGCAGATATAGCCGTTCATTCCCGTAATCAGGAATCCGACTTCATTCTCCGACCGTCCACAGAAGCTACACCTTTTCTTTGTCTTTGAATCAGCCATTTTTATTTCTTAATCAATACCTCATCAATCATACCGTATTCTTTCGCTTCCTGAGCTGTCATCCAGTAGTCGCGGTCAGAGTCCGCCCATACTTTATCAAAATCAGTATGCGAATGATCGGCGATGATCGTATAAAGTTCTTTCTTCAATTTCTGAATCTCACGAGCTGTGATTTCAATGTCCGACGCTTGTCCTTGCGCACCACCCATCGGCTGGTGAATCATCACACGTGAATGAGGCAACGCAGAACGTTTGCCTTCAGCACCGGCAACAAGCAATACAGCCGCCATTGAAGCTGCCATACCTGTACAGATGGTAGCAACATCACTTGAAATAAACTGCATCGTATCATAAATGCCCAGTCCGGCATATACACTTCCGCCCGGAGAGTTGATATAGATAGAGATATCCTTACCCGGATCAACAGAATCCAGATACAGCAACTGTGCCTGAAGCGTATTCGCTGTATAGTCATCTACTTGTGTACCGAGAAAAATGATGCGGTCCATCATCAAACGGGAGAAAACGTCGAGTTGAGTAACGTTCAACTGTCTTTCTTCCAGAATATAGGGATTCAAATACCCGGCCTGCGATTTAATCACATCATCCAATACCATGCCATTCATTCCTAAATGCTTGGTTGCGTATTTTCTAAAATCATCCATGTTAATTGTTCCTTTCTTATAAATTAAAAATAAACGTAAGTACAAAGAAACGAAAAAGAATACAGAGACACAAAAAAACACAGAGTTATAATTTTATAAAAACTCTGTGTTTCTGTGACTTTATATTCTATTCAACCGAATGATTATTCAAACATCTTATTGAATTCTTCGATTGAAACGTTCTTGTTTTCCAAAGTAACCTGCGCTTTCAGAGCAGCAGCCAGCTTCACTTCTACCACACGACTTACCAAATTATTGATAGTTTCTTTCTTCTTCAACATCTCCTGTGCATAGTTATCAAGCACATCATCAGGGATAGACAACATACCGTATTGAGCAAACTGTGCCTTCGTTGTTTCTCTAGCCATCTTCAGAACATCTTCCTGTTCTACTTTGATATCGTTTGCTTCAACCAACTGTTCCTTAATCAGATGCCAAGTCAGTTCCTCGATGCTCTTATCATAGTTTTCAGCAACATATTCTTCGCCCTTTTCTTCGTTATTCAGCAACATGATACGTTTCAGCAGAGCGTCAGAGAATTCCAACTTACCTACTTTTTCCATCATCACTTTGCGAATATCGATCAGGAACTTATAATCGCTGTCAGCAACAAATCTTGCTGCAATTTCTTCTTTAATCTTAGCGCGGAATTCCTCTTCAGTCTTCACAACACCTTCGCCGAATGCCTGGTCGAACACTTCCTGTGTCAATTCACCCGGAACAAAACGAGTGATTTCTTCTACCTGGAAACTGAAGTCAGACTTAACATCTTTCGCGATTTCCTTGTCGATCTTCAACAAAGAACCCAGTTCAGCAGCATGTCCGTCATAAGCAACATTCGGATTGAACACCAATACATCATTTACTTTTGCGTTAGCAAAAATAGCTTTCTGATCGTCATTCTTCATATAAGCAGGCATCAACACAGCAGCTTCTACCTGAATACCACCTTCTTTTGTATTGCCTTCTTCGTCCAACTGTGCCAGCAGACCTTTCAACATATCATTATCTTCGTAAGCATCTACCTTATCATACTTACCAGTGCGTTGAGTGTACATCTTCACCTGGTTGTCGATCATTTCTTCAGAAACTTCGATAGAATAATAATCTACTTTGTCTTTAGCGCTTACTTCTGCTTTAAATTCAGGTGCCAAAGCGATATCGAACACGAAATCGAACTCTTCCATTGTATCGAAATCAATATTCTGCTGCTTTTCTTCATTAGGCAACGGCTCGCCCAACATATTCACCTTATTATCTTTAATATAATTGTAAACAGCTTCTTGCAATGCCTTATTCACAACCTCTGCAATCACTGATTTACCATACATCTTTTTAATAAGACTTGTCGGCACCATACCTTTACGGAATCCCGGAATCTGTGCCTTCTGACGGAGTGATTTCAACTCTTTGTCTACTTTCTCCTGATAATCTGCTTTCTCAAGCTTTACAGTAAGCTCTGCGCTTACTTTGTCAATGTTTTGTAATGAAACGTTCATTCTGACAATTATTTATTTGATTTATACTTTGTTCTATACTCAAAGAGGGTGCAAAATTAGTGCTAATCTTTCAAATTTCAAAAGACATTGCAGATTTATTTCAGCAACGCCACCCATCTTTCACACATCTTTTATTAATTATTTCATCAATTCCTCATATATAAACAACAATAAACCATCAGCAACGACCACGCCGCAGGTCCCCCGGCCTACTTTTTTCTCCGTCAAGCGAGCGCCCGTAACGAAGCGTTAAGAAGGGCAGACTGTTTGAGCGAAGCGAGTTTCTGCCCTTTAGCGTAGTGAAGGAAGCGAGTAGGAGAAAAAAGTCAGCCTTGAACTTTTCTTTGGTTCTTTCTTTTCTTTCAAGAGAAAAGGAAAGAACTTTTTTTCTGATAATCCGCAAATTAACCTTCCAAAAAGATGGTTAATCCAAAAATTATTCTTTTCTTTGCTGCGGATTGATGGACCATTAGTTTCTCGATTTGATTACAAGGTTTTTACTTCCGTTACGAAACGCATTTGTAAACTCTCTGTCGTTTTAATCTTTTTATTAGTAACCATCTATCCAGAGAGTTTTATTCATTTATTTATTTTTTATCATTTTCATTATGAACATTTATGTTGGAAACCTTAACTACCGTGTTAAGGAAGGAGATCTGCAACAAGTGATGGAAGATTACGGAGCAGTATCATCAGTTAAAGTTGTTATGGACCGTGAAACCGGTAAATCCAAAGGATTCGCTTTCATCGAAATGGAAGACGACGCTGCAGCTGCAAAAGCTATTGCTGAATTGAACGGAGCTGAATACATGGGCCGTACAATGGTAGTTAAAGAAGCTAGACCTAGAGCTTAATTGCCGACGCTAATATAGCTAAGAAAAAAAGAAACTTCTGTCACCCCGATGACAGAAGTTTTTTTATTACCCTTCCATTCCTTGCACTTCCACGTCCTTCACCTTACGGAGCAAGTCTGAAGCAAAGATAAAGTTATTCAGTCGTTCGTTGGTAGAGGTAAAGATATCATCTTTTGTCCCTTCCCACTCTTTATGTCCTTCATAAATATAAATCACCTTCTCGCCAATTCCCAATACAGAGTTCATATCATGCGTATTGATAATGGTCGTCATGTTATATTCCTGCGTAATATCATGGATCAGATCATCAATCACCAATGACGTTTTCGGATCGAGCCCCGAGTTCGGTTCATCGCAAAACAAATATTGCGGATTCAGGGCAATCGCACGTGCAATAGCCACACGCTTCTGCATCCCCCCACTGATTTCTCCCGGAAACTTATCTTTCGCCTCCCCCAGATTCACACGATCCAAGCAGAACATCGCCCGTTTGGTGCGCTCACGCAAAGTATCATTGCTAAACATATTCAACGGAAACATCACATTGTCCAACACCGTCATCGAGTCAAACAGAGCCGCACTCTGGAAAATCATCCCCATCTCCTTGCGAAGCATCTTTTTCTCCTTCTTCCCCATCAAGACAAGGTTGCGTCCGTCATATAAGACTTCCCCCTTCTCCGGAGTAAGCAATCCTACAATACACTTCATCAATACCGTCTTACCGGAGCCACTCTGACCGATAATCAAGTTCGTCTTTCCATTTTCAAAACTAGCATTGATATCACTCAATACCGTTTTATCATCAAATGATTTATAAAGTCCTTTAATCTCAATCATCCCATCAAAAGTTTAGTTAATATCAAGTCCGCAAACAGAATCAATACACTGCTGGATACTACGGCATCCGTAGAAGCCTTTCCCACAGCAATCGATCCACCATCTACCGTATATCCGAAGAAAGCAGACACACTTGCAATAATAAACGCAAAAAAGAGGGATTTGATGATACCGGCCCAAATAAACCACTCCACAAACATATATTGCAATCCATATTCCAGATCGACCGCATTCATCACCCCGGCAAACCAACAGGTGCAAAAGGCACCGATAATTCCGGCAAAGATACTGAACGTCACTAAAATAGGAATCACAGTTACCATCGCCGTAATCTTAGGCAGAATCAGGTAGTTTGCCGAATTGATACCCATAATTTCGAGCGCGTCAATCTGCTGCGTCACCCGCATCGTTCCTAATTCCGAAGCGATATTCGATCCTACTTTTCCCGCAAGAATCAAACACATGATAGAGGAAGAAAATTCCAGCAACATAATTTCACGTGTCACATACCCCACTGTCCAGCGAGGCATCCACGGACTTTCGATATTCAACTTAATCTGGATGGTAATAACCGCGCCGATGAAAAACGAAATCAACAGCACGATGCCGATGGAGTTCACACCTAGTTGCTCCAACTCGTTAAGGTATTGCCGGAAGAACATACGCATACGTTCAGGACGGGAAAAAGTCCGTCCCATCAGCATGAAATATCTCCCGACGGTTCTCAATGCTTTTATCATAACTCACACTATTTGTCTGCAAATGTACATTATTTCAGCTTATTTTTACTACATTTGCCGCAAAATAACTAGAATATGGAAGAAAGCAAGATGGTGCTCCGCACGGAAGACCTGGTTAAGAAGTACGGTAAACGAACCGTTGTGAGCCACGTTTCCATCAATGTGAAGCAAGGTGAGATTGTAGGTTTGCTGGGACCGAACGGTGCCGGTAAGACGACTTCATTCTATATGACCGTAGGGCTGATTACTCCGAATGAAGGACGTATTTTCCTCGACGACCTGGAGATTACCAAATATCCGGTTTACAAACGAGCGCAAACGGGAATCGGCTACCTTGCACAGGAAGCTTCCGTTTTCCGCCAGATGAGTGTGGAAGATAATATCGCCGCCGTACTGGAAATGACTAACAAGCCCAAAGAATATCAAAAGGAAAAACTCGAAAGCCTGATAGCAGAATTCCGTCTGCAAAAGGTACGCAAAAACAAAGGTAACCAGTTGTCCGGAGGTGAACGCCGCCGTACGGAGATTGCCCGTTGTCTTGCCATCGACCCCAAATTCATCATGCTTGACGAACCTTTTGCCGGTGTAGACCCGATTGCTGTAGAAGATATCCAGCAAATTGTTTGGAAGCTGAAAGACAAGAATATCGGAATCCTGATTACCGACCACAACGTACAGGAGACACTTAGTATCACCGACCGCGCCTATCTGCTGTTCGAAGGAAAGATTCTTTTCCAGGGAACACCGGAAGAATTATCGGAGAATCAGATTGTGCGTGAAAAATACTTGAGTAACAGCTTCGTTTTACGCAGAAAAGATTTCCAGTTGGAGAAATAGATTCACCACAGATTAACACAGATTTCCACAGATTAAAAATAAAAAACGGGCTAATCAATTTACAAGTTTTGTATCATTTGATTAGCCCGTATTCTTTATGAAATATCTGTGGAAATCTGTGTTAATCTGTGGTGAACTTTACTTCTGTCTAATATAAATATTAACCGGAGTACCTGTCAGATTCCATTTCTCACGCATCTTATTTTCGAGGAAACGTTTGTACGGATCCTTCACATACTGCGGCAAGTTGGCAAAATAGACAAATGAAGGTACTTGCGTATTCGGCAGCTGTGTGATGTATTTAATCTTGATATACTTACCTTTATTTGAGGGAGGCGGATAAGCCTCGATCAGCGGGAGCATTTCTTCATTCAAACGAGCTGTCGGAATCTTTGTCGTCCGGTTCTCATATACATTACGTGCTTCTTCCAGCACTTTCAGAATACGTTGTTTAGTCAACGCAGAAGCAAAGATGATCGGGAAATCGACAAACGGAGCAAAACGTGAACGGACAGCTTCCTCAAATGTCTTCTGCACTTTCACTGATTTATCTTCCACCAAGTCCCATTTATTAATCACGACTACCAATCCTTTCTGGTTCTTCTGAATCAGAGAAAAGATATTCAAGTCCTGGCTCTCAACACCCCTCGTTGCATCCAACATCAGAATACAAACATCCGAACCTTCGATGGCACGAATCGAACGAATCACCGAATAATATTCCAAGTCTTCATTTACCTTGTTTTTCTTACGGATACCTGCCGTATCTACCAGGTAAAAATCAAATCCGAATTTATTGTAACGAGTGTAGATCGAGTCACGGGTAGTCCCTGCAATCTCTGTCACGATATTACGTTCTTCCCCAATAAACGCGTTTACAATGGAAGATTTTCCTGCATTCGGGCGTCCTACCACAGCAAAACGAGGAATATCATCATCCAGGATTTCAGAAGACTCCTTCTTGAAATTGCTGACAATCAAATCCATCAAATCACCCGTACCACTTCCTGTCATGGCAGAAACACAATACGGATCGCCCAATCCCAGTTTATAAAACTCGGGAGCGTTATACTGTAAATCATGATTGTCCGTTTTATTGGCAACCATAATCACCGGACTATTAGCACGGCGCAGAATAGCCGCTACCTGCATATCCAGATCGGTCACTCCGTTCATCACATCCACAACGAACAAAATAACGTCCGCTTCATCGACTGCCAATAATACCTGCTTACGGATTTCCTCTTCAAAAACATCATCCGAATTAACCACCCATCCGCCGGTATCCACCACGGAGAACTCACGGCCCAGCCACTCGGACTTGCCATATTGTCTGTCGCGGGTTGTACCCGCTTCTTCATTCACAATAGCCTGACGAGTCTTCGTCAGACGGTTAAATAAGGTAGACTTGCCCACATTCGGGCGTCCTACAATTGCAACTAAATTACCCATAGTTCAATACCTTGTTTTTCACGACTATCACAGTCGCATGAATACTCTTAATCTAACTGATAACCAAAATTACGCAGTTCCTTATCCGAACTACGCCAATCCTTATCCACTTTCACATACGTTTCAAGGAAAATAGTCTTTCCAAAGAAACGTTCCAATTCACGGCGAGCCTCGGTAGCAACCTTCTTCAACGCCTTGCCCTGTTTACCGATAATAATTCCTTTCTGCGAATCACGTTCCACGTTAATCACCGCACGAATATGAATCTTCTTCGGCTCTTCCTTAAACTCCTCTACGACCACTTCCACCGAATAAGGAATCTCCTTGTCGTAGTAGAGCAGAATCTTTTCCCGGATAATCTCATTCACGAAGAAACGGGCAGGCTTGTCCGTCCACTGATCCTTTCCAAAATAAGGAGGAGAATCGGGCAACAGTTCTTTGATTCGCTTCATCACATAGTCCACATTGAACTTCGATGTAGCAGAAATCGGAATAATTTCGGCTTGGGGAAGCAGTTCTTTCCAATCTTCCACCAGCTTTACCAGTTTTTCCTGATCTGTAAGATCTATCTTATTGATGAGCAAGAGCACAGGCACCGTCATCTGGCGCACCTTCTCCATAAACTCATTATTCTTATCCGGCGTCTCCACCACATCAGTCACATAAAGCAAGATATCCGCATCCGTCAATGCCGAAGTAGAAAAATTCAGCATCGACTCCTGTAGTTTATAATTGGGCTTCAATACTCCCGGAGTATCAGAAAAAACAATCTGCATTTCATCCGTATTATAGATTCCCATAATCCGGTGACGAGTTGTCTGCGCCTTGAAAGTAGCGATCGAAATACGTTCACCCACCAAGACATTCATCAATGTCGATTTTCCGACATTCGGATTTCCTACAATGTTTACAAAACCTGCTTTATGCATTTCTCTTCATTTTATTGGTTGAGACAAAAAAACGCATCGAATCGAAATAGGATGCGTTTTTGAGTGTTATAGTTCAGTAACTTACGTTACGATTCCTTTTTTCCGTCATAACCCCATTTCACGTAAACTGCGCCCCATGTAAATCCAGCACCGAATGCAGTGAAAATGATATTATCACCTTTCTTGAGTTTATCTTCATAATCCCAGATACACAAAGGAAGAGTAGCAGCACTGGTGTTACCGTAATGCTCAATATTTACCAACACTTTATCCATTGGCACCTCCATACGGTGAGCCACGGCTTCGATAATGCGGACATTCGCCTGATGCGGAACAATCCAGTTGATATTATCTTTCGTCAGACCATTCTTTTCTGCAATAGCAGCAGATACATCCGACATGTTGGATACAGCATATTTAAACACTGTTCTTCCTTCCTGGTGCAAATAGTGCATTTTATTGTCTACTGTGAAATAAGACGGAGGACAAACCGAACCACCAGCTTTCATGTGGAGGAAAGGCAATCCTTTGCCATCAGTTCTCAGTATCGAATCCATGATTCCGTAATCTTCCGTAGTCGGTTCCACCATAAAGGCAGCAGCACCGTCACCAAAGATAGGGCATGTAGCACGATCTGTATAGTTAACCATTGACGACATCTTATCGGCACCGACAATGATAATTTTCTTATATCTTCCCGAACGGATGAAATTAGCAGCTGTCTCCATTAAATACAGGAAACCGCTACAAGCAGCTTGCAAATCGAAAGCAAATGCATTCTTCAGTCCGAGTTTATCACAAAGAATAGAAGCTGTAGAAGGGAAGTGATAGTCAGGAGTAGTGGTAGCGACAACAACCAAATCAATGTCATCAGGATTAGCACCAGTTTTCTTCATCAACTGTTTGGCAGCTTTGCGTGCCATGTATGAACTACCTAATCCTTCCTCATTCAGAATATGTCTCTCCTTTACTCCGATACGAGTCATAATCCATTCGTCGTTGGTATCCACCATTTTTGATATCTCGTCGTTAGTTAAGATATAATCGGGAACGTACCCACCGACTCCTGTGATTACTGCATTTATTTTTTCCATCAAACCTATTTTAAATTAGCAATACTATAATACTTAAAGCAGCCGGAGAGCTTTACCCTCAGGCTGTTTTCAGTATAACTGTACTAATTATACAGCTGCTTCTTTCTCAATAGCGAGCTTACCTCTGTAATAGCCACAAGCACCACATACAGTGTGGTAAACGTGCCATTCGCCGCAATTCGGACAAATAGCCAATGTAGGAGCTACTGCCTTATCATGAGTTCTTCTCTTCGCTTGTCTCGTACTTGATTGTCTTCTCTTAGGATGTGCCATTTTCTTAAAACTTTAATTATTATCTAATATTTTTTTTAATTCATTCCAGCGAGGATCAATTTGTTCCTCCACTTCTTCCTCAATTACGATGTCATCTCCACCTGTGTCGAAAGTATCATCGCTATCCTCATTCGCATTTGTTTTCAAATGCTTGTTCAATTTACTAGTTACCGCTTTATTACACTTACCGGGAGCATGTACATGCTTCATCGGAATAGACAGCGCAACAAATTCATACATGAACCATGCAACGTTGATTTCCCCTTCTTCCTCGGGAATCACAATCAGGTTGTCACCTTCTTCTGCATATTCATGACCAAACTTTACCATCAGTTTATCAGAAGAACTGATAGGTAGCTCCATATCATCCAGACAACGGTCGCATGGTACCCATACCATACCGTCAGTTTGGAAACTCAGCTCGAAAGCACGAGAGGTTCTTTTCACAGTCAATGTAACATTGACCTTTCCTTTCTGAACTTCAGGACCATCAATGTGAGCGAAGTAAAGGTTATCCAATACAAACTCATACTTAGCAGAGTCTGCTTGCATACCTTTCAAGTCAATTTTGTATTTATCAAATTTTCCCAAAGCTTCTCTCTTTTTTAAATCGTTAGCTTACAATTCGGGCGACAAAGATACAAATAAATATCCTCATAACATACAAATTATCAGTAAATATTCACTTTTTTAATAGGTATTATGAGGTTTGTATCTGCTAAAAAGGGTGGTATAAATACCAAAGTAATAAAAAACAGAAAGCCTCGCCCGTCAATAGACAAGCGAGGCTTCTTTAAAACGGCGGCTACCTACTCTCCCACTGTTACGCAGTACCATCGGCGTGACGAGGCTTAACTTCTCTGTTCGGAATGGGAAGAGGTGGAACCCTCGTGCTATAACCACCTGAATAAGGT
>NZ_JAPQKZ010000049.1:0-46120 GCF_027257075.1 Bacteroides sp. LFL-34
TATCTTATAAAGATAAGGAAAATAATCGACATTAGCAAATGATAACATGTTAATAACCAACAATATAGTAAGGAAATTACAAACGAGAATATAGTAAAAAATATAATGCGTCTGCCCTGCATCCTTTCAGAGATAGATGGTCACCTTATAAAGTGACATTAGTCATTCTATAAGGTGACCATTGTCCCGTTGTAACGTGACGACTACTCGAGTGCATAAAAGATTCTTAGTTTCTGCATAGAAAATCTTAAATCTATGCACTGAATAATCTTAGATACAATAAAGGTTATGGAGATATTATTTGATGGAAGTAGAATATCTTACTCCATTTTTATACGAATTTTACTTCGTTCCATAGCTGTTATCTTGCGATTAATGTCTTCTTGTACTGGTGAATTTCATTTTATATACTGCCATACGATAACAAGGTAAAGTACACTGCTGAAAATAGTTAAGTGAAAAACTATTTGATTTGTTGAAAAATACTATATTTGTACACAACTCTAAATATTCTATTTATGAAACACGACTGTCAACCAAATCCCATTGATACGGATTATATGGTATTGGTGCATGATATGGTACGATTATCAGAACAAATAGCTCGAAATGTACACAATATGGGCAGGACTTGTATGTTTTGCTATCAATAAGTTATAAGCATGAACCGTTTTATAAACTACTACAAGAAGATATTCTCACAAGAGTATATGGATCGCACCATTTCGGGAGGTATCAAGTCGCAGCTCACCCTGTTACTCGTTACTATTGCTACGGTGCTGGCTATCTTCTTTATCATCGTGATGTTCTTTTCTATCCAATTGTATGGACATGAGGAATGGGGCGAAAGGCTCTGGGTGGTGTACAACAACTTTGTGGATCCTGGTAACCAAATGAACGAGACAGCTTGGTCCAGCAGGCTATTGCTGGGAATTGTTAGCTTTTCGGGATCCATTTTATTGGGCGGTGTGCTCATCTCTACCATTTCCAACATTATAGAGCGGCGTGTGGATGTGGTAAACACGGGGCGAATGACTTACCGCAACATAACTCAACACTATGTATTGATAGGCTTCAATGAACTAACTATCAATATGATACGCGAACTATATAACGAATGTCCTTCGGCACGTATCTTGCTGATGAGCGGTATAGAGGCGGCAACGGTACGCCATCGCATACAGTCTGCCTTGCCCGTCGAAATAGAGCGGCAAGTGCTTGTTTACTTTGGCAACATTGAGTCGATCGAAGAACTTCAGCGGTTGAACATAGCGAGCGCGAGTGAAGTGTATGTACTGGGTGATGAAGAACGTTGCGGACGCGATGCTAAAAATATAGCGATTGTGCATTTGGTGAGTGCTCTGCGTGGCAAATGTTCCGATGGCAAGGTGATGCCTGTATATGTGCAGTTCGACAGTATCCCTTCGTACTCTAACATACAGAAAATGAATCTGCCGCCGGAGGTGTTTTGCATTGAGGGGAAACCTAATATTTTTTTCCGTCCCTTTAACCTCCACGAGAATTTGGCCCGGCAACTATGGAGTCTCTATGCTGCCGATAGTGAAAGATATTATGATCCGCTAGACTATCGCCCCATAAGCATAACGCAACAACCTGATGGAAACTGGACTGCTACTAGTCAAGACTATGTGCATCTGGTTATTGTGGGATTCAATCGGATGGGACGCTCGTTGCTGCTTGAAGCACTACGTATCTGCCATTATGCCAATTACGATGACCGTCTGCCGACAGATGAGCGCATACGTACCCACATCACTTTAGTAGATCGAGAGATGGAATCACAGAAAGACTACTTCAAAGCTCAATTTCCTTATATAGAGAGTCAGATAGGCGATATTGAGGTAGAATATTGCCATGACGACATTTGTAGTACTGCTATGCGCACCCGTCTACAACAATGGGCACAAAATAAACACTGTATGCTTACAGTGGCTATTTGCGTGCATGATCCCGATTTGAGTCTCTCATTAGGACTCAACTTGCCGCATGAGGTTTATCAGCATCAATGTCGTGTACTTATCCGTCAGGATTTCAATAACGATTTGTCGTCGATAGTGGACGATGAGCAAGGGCGTTATCGTTATGTCAAGGTGTTTGGTATGGTAGATAGGGGGATGAAGAAAAATATCTTGCAGGATAAACTGGCTTTGTATGTGAATTACCTCTACGATTGCTGCTATACAGATGAAAGCCTCAAGCAGAAAGAGGTGTTGAAGAAGATGTATGAATCTTATGGCAACCACTCTGCCGATTTCATTTTGATGAATCATCAGGCACAGTTTCTGTGGAACAAATTGAGCGAGCCGTTACGTTGGGCTAACCGCTATCAACTGGATGCCTATAGTGTATTTTGTCGTACGCTAGGCTACGGTATTAAGCGGAGCGACCGTTCGCCGGCACGCATATCCGGATCTATGTTCAATGAGAATCTACCGTCTCAAGTTTTGTATCTACTGGTGCGCATGGAGAAATACCGATGGAATGCCGAACGTACGGTAGCTGGTTGGAGACGTGCCGAGGTGAAAGATAAGGTTTTCTTGCAACATCCTCTCATTATGCCTTTCAACGAATTGCTGCAAAAGTACCCCGAAGAGGTAGAGAAGGATGCCGACGTTATTCTTAATCTGCCTTATGTACTGGCATTGGGAGGATATGAACTCTATAAACTGGCCGATCAATAAGTCGACTTGACATTTGTATATAATAACAGTATTTAGAACAATGAGGAGCTAAAATAATACAGTGAATAATATGCTCCTCTTTTAATTTGGTAGTGACATTACCAACCGTAATCCGTAATCAATATCCCATCGTTGCGGGTTAACTCCGTAGCGGCTGGTGACTTTACAATATTTCTCGAAGGTATAATAACTACCTCCACGCAACACTTTATGCGTATCTTTTTCGCTTATAACCGGAGCGATGTTTCCGGTAAAAGGAACCTTTCTGTCATACCAGTCCATGCACCATTCATATACGTTTCCACTCATGTCATAAAGTCCCAGTTCGTTGGGCTTCTTCGTTCCTGTTTCTTTGGATACGTAAGTATTGTAATATTTTTCTCTAAACCAGGCAACCTGTTCTGCATTATTGCTGCCGGCATAGATGAAATTCTTGGTTTTTAGTCCCCCACGTGCTGCATATTCCCATTCTGCTTCGAAGGGGAGACGGAAGGGTAGACCGCTTAATTGAGAAAGTTTTTGGGTAAATCGTTGAGCGTTGAACCAATTGACTTGGTCTACCGGATAGTTACGTCTGTGTTGGTTAGAAGGATTTTCTCCCATAATGACATACCATTCATCCTGACTAACTTCATATCGGTTGATGAAAAAAGAGGCTACATCCACGGGATAGTTGTTGTTGTCTCCGAGATTGGCTGTACCACCTTCCACATAAACCATATTCCATAGTATATAGCGTATAACCTCTTTTTGTTCTTTATTTATTGTCGGCGACCAATGCAAGGCTTTTTCCAATTTGGAGGGGAGAGTGTCAATAATACTTGCTTCTCTTCGACATTTATCGTGGTATCGTTGCCACATTTGTTGTTCTTGCGCTCTGCTTGATAATGCGATTCCTTGTAATAGAAAGCAAATGATTATAGTTTGTTTGGTGTACCCTTTTATCATGATAATTGTATGTTTATTTATTGGACGAACTAAAGTAGCAATGACTGCAATAGTAACACTTAAATTTATTTAATATTTTTCGCTAAGAAATGATCTTTGTGATGATAACCCTCATACGTTGAAAACCCAAAATTTCTTCCTGCATTGAATAAATGCCTTTTTTTCATTAAAATCCTCTTTCTTTTAGGCAATAATCGTGGCGCGTTTGTTATTTATAAATAAGAAGATCAATTATTTAAATAGAATGAACATGAAGAAAAAATTAGCAGGAGTTGCATTGGTGTTGGCTGCCGTCTCTTTGATGAGTATACAGCCTGTAGAAGCATGTACGCGTGCAGTGTATATAGGCCCTGACCAGATGGTGATAACAGGACGTACAATGGACTGGAAGGAAGATATCATGACGAATATCTATGTATTTCCGCGTGGTATCCAACGTATGGGACATAACAAAGAGAAAACTGTGAACTGGACTTCCAAATATGGAAGTGTGATTGCTACAGGATATGATATAGGTACTTGTGACGGAATGAACGAGAAAGGATTAGTGGCTAGCCTGCTTTTCTTGCCGGAATCCATTTACTCTCTTCCCGGCGATACCCGTCCGGCAATGGGCATCAGCATTTGGACACAGTATGTGCTTGATAACTTTGCCACGGTACGCGAAGCGGTGGATGAATTGAAAAAGGAGACTTTCCGCATTGATGCTCCCCGTATGCCGAATGGAGGACCGGAGTCTACCTTACATCTGGCCATAACCGATGAAACAGGCAATACGGCTGTATTGGAATATCTGGATGGGAAATTAAGTATTCACGAAGGAAAAGAATACCGGGTGATGACAAATTCTCCTCGATATGAACAGCAGTTGGCCATTAATGATTACTGGAAAGAAATCGGTGGCTTACAGATGTTACCCGGAACCAATCGGGCAAGCGACCGTTTTGTACGGGCTTCATTCTACATTCATGCCATTCCCCAAATTGCGGATGCAAAGATTGCAGTTTCCAGCGTATTGAGTGTGATGCGTAATGTTTCCGTGCCATTTGGTATTAATACACCGGAGAAGCCTTATATATCTTCTACCCGTTGGCGTTCCGTATCCGATCAGAAGAATAAGGTATATTATTTCGAATCTACCCTGACTCCGAATTTGTTTTGGCTGGATTTGAAGAAAATTGATTTTAGTCCGAAAGCCGGCATTAAGAAACTGTCTCTGACAAAGGGCGAAATTTATGCAGGTGATGCAGTGAAGGATTTGAAAGACAGCCAATCATTTACCTTCCTTTTCGAGACTCCGGTCATGTAATTTGTCAGTGTGATAGATATATAAAAGAGTGGTGGACAAATGCTTGTAATCAAGCTTGTTCACCACTCTTTTATATGTATCGTTTATAACTTGATTGTTATTTATCCGCTTTATCGTCTGGCATATTCCTGATGAAACTCTATGACTGCCTCTATCCCTTTCCGGAAGATATCCAATGAGCAGTTCTCGTTCGGAGAATGGATCGCATTCGATTCGAGTCCAAATCCCATCAATACGGTTTTGATTCCCAATACCTGTTCGAAAGTAGAGATGATGGGAATACTTCCGCCACGGCGTACCGCCAACGGCTTTTTCCCGAAAGCGATCTCGAAACCTTTCTCTGCTGCCTGATAGGCAGGAAGTGAAATCGGGCACACATATCCTTGTCCCCCGTGCATGGGAGTCACTTTTACCTGTACTGTATCAGGCGCGATACTAAGAATATAATCTGCGAACATTTGCGAAATCTTATGGTGATCCTGATGCGGTACTAACCGGCAAGATACTTTAGCATAAGCCTTTGAAGGCAGTACGGTTTTAGAACCTTCTCCTGTATATCCGCCCCAAATGCCACATACGTCAAAAGACGGACGGCAACTGTTACGTTCCAATGTGCTATATCCTTTTTCTCCGAAAAGCTCTTTTACACCGATTGCTTCTTTGTATTTCTTTTCGTCAAAAGGAATATGGGCTATCATTTCCCGTTCGGTTTGCGGCACTTCTTCCACATCATCGTAGAATCCGGGAACAGTGATACGTCCGTCGGCATCCGTTACTTTGCTAATAATCTGGCAAAGCGCGTTGATCGGATTGGCTACCGCACCCCCGAAATGTCCGGAATGCAAGTCACGATTCGGTCCCGTCACTTCTATTTCCCAATAAGCCAGCCCGCGCAGACCAGTAGTCAATGAGGGCAGTTCAGCTCCTAGCATACTCGTATCCGACACCAGAATAACGTCTGCTTTCAGCAATTCTTTATGTTCTTCGCAGAAAGCTTCCAGACTGGGTGAACCTATTTCTTCTTCACCCTCGAAGATGAACTTCACATTATTCTTCAGTAATCCGTTTTTGACGAGATATTCAAATGCTTTCACCTGAATGAACGATTGTCCTTTGTCATCATCCGCTCCACGTGCCCAGATATGTCCGTCACGTATTTCCGGTTCAAACGGTTCGCTTTTCCAGAGTTCCAATGGTTCGGCCGGCATCACATCGTAATGAGCGTAGATTAATACAGTCTTTGCATCCGGGTTCACGATCTTTTGAGCGAAAACAACCGGATTGCCCTGTGAGGGCATTACCAATGCTTCGTCCACACCTGCTTCCAATAACAGTTGTGCCCAGCGTTCCGCACAAGCCAGCATATCGTCGTGGTGCTCTGGCAGAGCACTGATACTGGGAATGCGAATAAGGCTGAACAAGTCATCCATCATCTTTGGTTCGTGTGCCGCTATGTATTTCTGAATCTCGTTCATTAGAGTTGCGTCGTTTTATCCAGTAAGTAATAATCGAGTATGGTCATGGCAGCCATTGCTTCTACGATAGGTACGGCACGAGGTAATACACAAGCGTCATGACGTCCGCGTGCTTTCAGAGTGGTGTCGACGCCATCAATGTTGACAGTTTCCTGTTCCATCAGCAGCGTGGCAATCGGTTTGAACACTACACGGAAATAGATATCCTGACCATTACTCAATCCTCCCTGAATACCTCCGGAGTGATTGGTGTGCGTCTCGATCCGTCCGTTATTGTTATAGAAAACATCGTTCTGTTCGGAACCTTTCATTTTCAATCCCTTGAATCCTTCACCGTATTCGAATGCTTTGGCAGCGTTGATGCTTAACATGGCGTTACCCAGGGCAGCATGAAGTTTACCGAAAACAGGTTGTCCCAATCCGATGGGGCATCCCTTAATGACACAGGTCAGTGTACCTCCGATGGTATCGCCTTCACCTTTTACCTTATATATAAGGTCTGCCATTTCTTTTGCTTTTTCAGGGTCCGGACAACGTACATCGTTGGTTTCTATCAGGTCGAAATTATAGTCCGAGTAAGTACCCTCAAGCTTGATAGGACCTACCTGTGAGGTATAGGCAGTGATATTGACTCCCAGTTGGCGGAGTGCCAGCTTAGCCAATGCACCGGCTACAACGCGCGAAATCGTTTCGCGTGCAGAGGAACGTCCGCCGCCGCGATGGTCACGGATTCCATACTTCACCGTGTATGTGTAATCAGCGTGTGAAGGACGATATACATTTTTCAGATTGTTGTAGTCATTGGGGTGTTGGTTTTCATTCCAAACGATAAAACCGATAGGACACCCGGTTGATTTCCCCTCAAAAATACCTGAAAGAAACTCTACTTTATCAGCTTCTTTGCGTGGGGTGGTAAGGATTGATTGTCCCGGACGACGGCGATTTAGTTCTTGTTGTACAAATTCTTCGTCGATGGTAATTCCTGATGGGAATCCGTCAATCACTCCTCCAATTCCTTTTCCATGAGACTCACCGAAACTTGTGAGTCGAAAGATATTGCCAAATGAATTAAACATAGTTGTGGCTTTTTTAAAATTACTATATGCAAATATAACAAAGTTTTCGGTAAGAAAGTTGCGAACTCGAAATAACTTCGAAAAAGGAAGCATATTGAACCTTTTTTCTTCTTTTTAGTTTATAAAGGACGAATTTATTGTAATAACTAAACCAAAGACGTATGAAAAAGAATCTATTGTATTTATTGGCATTGGTATGTTCTCTTACTCTCTTTGCTGCTTGTAGCAGTGATGACGACGACAGTGATAACAAGAATAATGAGAATCCTCCTGAAGAGGAAGCTGTGATAACGGCTCCGGATGTAATCGGAACGTATTGGGGAAATCTGGATATATCCATGATACCGGATGGCTCTGACCAGGAAATTGTCATCGGCGACGGAATAGAGAAGTTTATCACGCTCTCGCAGGTCAGCAATACGGAAGTGAAGATTGAACTGAAGGATTTTGAATTGTTCATCAACCAGCAGATATTAAAATTTGGAGATATTGTCATTGATAAATGTGAAGTGAAAAAGGGGGAAGGTGTGTCTACATTCACCGGACAGCAAGATCTTACATTTGAAGGAGATGCTGCCTCTTTGGGTACTTGTCCTGTAACAGTTACGGGAGCTGTAGAAGATGGAAATGCAGACATGACTATTAATGTGAAAGTGCCTGCATTGCAACAGACGGTGAAAGTAACCTACTCTGGAGTGAAGCAGGTGGCAGAGCCTAGCGGGACTTAAAAAGCATACCCGAAACCTATATTCAAGTAGATGGGGTACATGGCAAAAGTGACTGTATTAAAATTGTTTTTAAATATATCATTCAATCCCCAGGTAAGATCGGCATACACATTGAGGTGCTTGAAGGCTCGCCATCCGGCTCCTACCTGTAATCCCCACTGGAAATGTCTTAAATCGTCCGAGAAATCGTATGTTGCAATTTTGCCGTCGGTAAACTCTACTTTCGGACCGGTAGGATCATCTTCCCGCAAATATCCTTCATATACGTGTCCTGAAAATTCTCTTGAAAGTAGATAGGAGAAATAAGGCCCGGCTTTGATGTTCCACCGGTTGGTTAGTTTGTAGGTAGCCATCAGAGGTATTGTCAGTCCGGCAGTATGTACTTTGGTTTTTACTCCGCCTGTCCATACTCCGCTGATTCTTTCACCTCCCTGCCCGAGAATCTCCATATTGTAATTCTTCACGGTGGCTTCGGTAGTCATTGCTTTGTTTTCAAGTCGCAATCCGACTATAATTCCGAGCTTGTTCTGAACGGCAATCCATTTGGTCACTTCACCTCCTATACTGATAGCTAATGTCGGGTTATATCCGTCAATGGAACGGATTTCCACCGGAAGAGGAAGCGGGGCTGTGCCGCCAATGCTGAAACCTGCTTTTATCTCATATTCCAGTCCGTGAAGGGCGGAACGGATCAGTGTTTCATTTCGATCAACCTGTGCATAGCCGGGGAGGGCTATTCCTATACAGGTTAGTAAACTGAATATATACGGATAGATTTTCATCGTTTTTGTTGTTATAAAGTTATTTAGTTCCACTAATCTTCCGAGTGATAGATTAACTCGGCCTCGTCAATGAGCAACGTACTTCCGATTGCTCCGTTAAAATGATCTCCTTCCAGACTTGAGGTGAACACTATGGCTATATTATATTTTCCATCCATTAGCTTTTCCTTATCTATGAATTTGCCGGGGAGAGTGGTGAAAGGAAGCTTAAAGTAAGTCCATTCGTTCGTTTCTTTGGCATTATTAATCCGTGCTGTTGAAATCAGGTTTGGGCTGGTAAATGCGTTCGTTCCGTCAAGGGTTGGAACAGATTCGCTGGTTTCGTACATGATGGCATATATGTCACAGATATCCCGTTTCCCATTTACAGGTTTGCCTCCTTCTGTAAACTGATCTCCCGCTTTGTACTTATAATAGCCAGCCAGATAAGTAGGTACATGCCGGAAAGGAAGACCGAATTTAGTTGCTTTAAGCGGATTACTCATTGCATTGCTTACATCAAAGGAACCGATAAACAGATTTCCTGCCGCGATAGGCATTCCTGCTATTTGTCCAAAGAATCCGGTACTGCGTGTCACTAAAGAAAGGCATTTGCCGGCTTTTCCGTCCGTTATTTGGAAAGTGGGATAGTCATCAGCAGTTTTGGCTACGCCGGTCATGGCATAGCCCGCATTTCCGCTGGCCCATTCCATAACGACTTTACCTCCTTCGCGTTCTACAAATATGTAGTACTTCTTTCCGCCAAGCGTATCTTCGAAATTATAGTTCGTGGCAAGTTCCGTGTCGATAACGGATATGATATACGTTTTCTTCCAAACACCATCGGCAGCTGTAACAGTATATTCTTGTGGAGTATTGAAATTTCGTTCCGTACCGCTAAGAGGATTAATTGTAGCTCCCGGAGTCAATGTAAATTCAGGTGTAAGTTCTGAAATATCAGTTCCCGGACCGACGAAGATAGTGATGGAATTATTGTTAATAATAGGACTGGTTGTCATGGCTACTCCTGGTAGTGCGCAACTTAATATGTCTGCTTCTGCATTGAGAGCTTCTTCGCCGATACAGGAAAAGGAAACAATAGCCAGTAGCAAATAGAGAATCACGTGTTTTGCTTTCATTTTTCTATCAATTCTTTCTGTTAAAGTTTGGTGTATGGGAGATTTTATAACAATATGAGATTTTATTTGTTCATTATAGAATGTTGGAAAAGAAAGATTTTCCTATTTTTGTGGAACCAAAACTTATAAGTCCATGACTGAATCAGAAAGAAGGCAAATTATAGAGTTGATTAAGAAAGAAGTCATTCCGGCTATTGGATGTACGGAACCTATCGCAGTAGCGCTTTGTGTAGCTAAAGCTGCTGAAACGTTGGGAGTGAAACCGGAAAAGATAGACGTCTTGCTAAGTGCTAATATACTAAAGAATGCCATGGGAGTCGGAATCCCGGGAACGGGTATGGTAGGCCTTCCCATAGCTGTGGCTTTAGGTGCGTTGATTGGCAAATCAGACTATCAGTTGGAGGTGTTGAGGGACTGTACGCCGGAAGCAGTGGAACAGGGGAAACGGTTCATTGCAGAAAAACGGATTTGTATTTCTCTGAAAGAAGATATTACGGAAAAGCTTTATATCGAAGTGATTTGTAAAGCGAGAGATAAAACAGCTAAAGCTATCATTGCCGGTGGGCATACTACCTTTATATATATAGCCAAAGATGAACAGACATTGCTCGACAAGCAACATACAGTCAGCGAGGAAGAGGAAGATGCTTCGCTCGAATTAAACTTGCGTAAAGTCTATGACTTTGCACTGACTGCTCCGTTGGATGAGATTCGTTTCATTCTTGATACAGCCCGTTTGAATAAAGCTGCTGCCGAGCAAGCCTTTAAAGGTAATTACGGACATTCTTTAGGTAAAATGCTTCGGGGAACTTACGAACATAAAGTGATGGGTGACAGCGTATTTTCTCATATTCTCTCTTATACATCAGCTGCTTGCGACGCCCGGATGGCGGGTGCAATGATTCCTGTCATGAGTAATTCCGGCAGTGGTAATCAGGGGATATCCGCTACACTCCCTGTCGTTGTCTTTGCCGAAGAGAACGGAAAGAGCGAAGAAGAACTTATCCGTGCTTTAATGTTAAGCCATCTCACTGTTATATATATCAAACAAAGTTTAGGACGTCTGTCAGCTTTGTGTGGCTGCGTGGTAGCTGCTACCGGATCCAGTTGTGGAATCACCTGGTTGATGGGGGGAAACTACAATCAGGTTGCCTTCGCCGTTCAAAACATGATTGCTAATCTGACAGGAATGATTTGTGACGGTGCAAAACCGAGTTGTGCATTGAAAGTAACTACCGGAGTTTCGACAGCCGTATTATCTGCAATGATGGCAATGGAAGACCGTTGTGTGACTTCCGTAGAGGGAATTATCGACGAAGATGTAGATCAAAGTATCCGCAACCTGACAAGGATCGGCTCGCAAGCCATGAACGAAACGGATAAAATGGTGCTTGACATCATGACGCATAAAGGATGCTGATTTCAAGTATTAAGTATCAGGTATTAAGTATTAGCTCAAATAACGGCATAAAAAAAGTATTAAGTATTAAAGCCCGGCTGTGTCCGCACGGAATTAATACTTAATACTTTATAATTTAATACTTTATTTAGTGACAGTGTCCGCCTTCGCAACCGCAGTCGTCGCCACAGCCATCACCGCAGCTGTCGCATCCGCAACCACAGCCATCACCACCACTCATCATTTTCACAAGTTCCTGAATTTCTTCGTTCGTAGCAGGACGGCTTTCCAGTATTTCACCTTCAAAGATCAGGTCGGCACCAGCCAACGGGTGATTGAGGTCAACTACTACAATATCCGGTTTGATTTCTACTACGCTGGCATTTACGCGCTGACCGTCACCAGTCATCAAAGGTACGATGTTACCTTCTTTAATACGTTCGCTGTCAAACTTGCCATCTATTTCAAAAATATTTTTGGGGAGGTCAATAACGTGTTGTTCGTCATATTGTCCGTAAGCCTTATCTGCCGGAATGGTAAAATCAAATTTATCACCTTTAGAAAGAGCAGTTATCTGATTTTCGAAATCTTCGAGTGTTGTTCCTAATCCTGAAATGAATTGAAAGGGATGTTCTGCTTTTGCTTCTTCGAACAACTCTTTTTCACCATCTTCCATTGTATATAGTTTGTATGCAACGGTAATGTACTTGTTTTCTACTGTTTCCATCTGATCTTTTTTGTTTCTGATTAATAATTCCCGTAAATACGGGTCTACAAAGATACGAATTATTTGCTTGTACTCCGGTATAGGGAGGGTAAATTTCAGATTATTAAGTGCTTTTGTCAGAAAAAGAAAGTGAGGTGCGCAGTTAGATAATAGTTGCAAATTCAACCTTTAAGTGATAAAATAGAGAAATAATACCTCTCTTTTCTTACAATTATTCGCTTTTAAGTGATTTTTTTCTTCGATTTGTTTGGATATAATAAAAAAGCCCTTACCTTTGCAGCACGAAAATAAAGAAAAGAAGATATGAATATGTTACATACATCTATTAACCTAGCAGTCCTGCATATTATTCGCGTCGTGGTGGTCCCATCAAGAGCGTGAGAAAGGTTTTTGTGTTGTATGTGTTCGTACCATAAAAGATAGAATTTAGAGCCTTTCTCACTTGTGTGAGGAAGGCTCTTTAATTAAAAGATAGATTGAAATGAAAAAGCAATTACGCAGTTCGTTTAGTACACAAGGCCGTCGGATGGCGGGAGCCCGTGCATTGTGGGCAGCCAACGGCATGAAGAAGAATCAGATGGGTAAACCCATTATCGCTATCGTCAATTCGTTCACACAGTTTGTCCCGGGGCATGTACACCTACATGAAATCGGTCAGCTGGTGAAGGCAGAGATTGAGAAGCTGGGATGCTTCGCTGCGGAATTCAATACAATAGCTATCGACGACGGTATAGCAATGGGACATGACGGTATGCTTTATTCGCTTCCTTCACGTGACATCATTGCAGACAGCGTAGAATATATGGTTAATGCGCACAAAGCGGATGCAATGGTATGTATCAGTAATTGCGATAAGATCACTCCCGGAATGTTGATGGCGGCTATGCGTCTGAATATTCCTGCCGTATTTGTATCGGGTGGTCCGATGGAAGCGGGAGAATGGAATGGCCAGCACCTGGATTTGATCGATGCGATGATTAAATCGGCCGACGAAAGTGTTAGCGATCAGGAAGTAGCGAATATCGAGCAAAATGCTTGTCCTACTTGCGGATGCTGCTCCGGTATGTTTACCGCCAACTCGATGAACTGCCTGAATGAAGCAATCGGACTGGCTCTTCCCGGCAACGGAACCATTGTAGCGACACACGAAAACCGTACGCAACTTTTCAAAGACGCTGCGGAACTGATCGTGAAAAATGCAAAATTATATTATGAAGAAGGAGACGAAAGTGTACTTCCCCGTAGCATCGCTACCCGTCAGGCTTTCCTGAACGCCATGACGCTGGATATAGCAATGGGGGGATCTACCAATACGGTTCTTCACTTGTTGGCTGTTGCTCACGAAGCAGAGGTAGACTTCAAGATGGATGATATCGACATGCTTTCCCGCAAGGCTCCTTGTCTCTGCAAGGTGGCTCCCAATACACAGAAATATCATATTCAGGATGTAAACCGTGCCGGTGGTATCATTGCCATTATGGACGAACTGGCAAAGGGCGGTTTGATAGATACATCCGTTCGCCGGGTAGACGGAATGTCACTGGCAGAAGCCATTAACGAATATTCAATCACCAGCCCGAATGTGAGCGAAAAAGCAATTAAGAAATATTCGAGCGCAGCCGGAAATAAATTTAATCTCGTACTTGGTTCACAAGGTATGTACTATAAGGAACTGGATAAGGACCGTGCAAACGGATGTATCCGTGACTTGGAACATGCTTACAGCAAAGACGGCGGACTGGCCGTATTGAAAGGCAATATTGCTCAAGATGGTTGTGTAGTAAAAACAGCAGGTGTAGACGAAAGTATCTGGAAGTTTACCGGACCTGCCAAAGTATTTGATTCGCAAGAAGCAGCCTGTGAAGGTATCCTCGGAGGTCGAGTCGTCAGTGGCGACGTCGTCGTCATTACGCACGAAGGTCCGAAGGGTGGTCCCGGTATGCAGGAAATGCTTTATCCTACCTCTTATATAAAATCCCGTCATCTCGGAAAAGAATGTGCTTTGATTACCGACGGACGTTTCAGCGGTGGAACTTCCGGATTGAGTATCGGACATATTTCTCCTGAAGCGGCAGCTGGAGGCAATATCGGAAAAATTGTAGACGGAGACATTATCGAAATCGATATTCCGGCCCGGAAGATTAACGTGCGACTGACGGATGAAGAACTGGCGGCCCGTCCGATGACTCCTGTCACTCGTGACCGTTATGTACCGAAGAGCCTGAAGGCGTATGCCAGCATGGTAAGCTCTGCCGATAAGGGAGCAGTGAGAATTATATAATATAGTTGGTGATAGTTGATAGGTAATAGTTAGCTGCGCAGCACTTAGCGCAATGATTGTAAACCATTCATTTTCAACTGTCATTTCTCAACTATCATTTATCATTTATCATTTATCAACTATCAACTAATATGAAAGATTTAATAACAGGTGCAGAGGCTTTGATGCGCTCCTTGGAACATCAGGGAGTGACTACCATCTTTGGTTACCCCGGTGGTTCTATTATGCCGGTATTCGATGCCTTGTACGATCATCAAAATATATTGAACCATATCTTGGTTCGTCACGAGCAGGGAGCCGCCCATGCCGCACAAGGTTATGCCCGTGTATCGGGTGATGTAGGTGTTTGCCTGGTGACGAGCGGTCCCGGAGCAACCAATACGGTAACAGGCATTGCGGATGCGATGATCGATAGTACGCCTATCGTGGTGATTGCCGGACAGGTAGGAACAGGCTTTCTTGGGACGGATGCTTTTCAGGAAGTTGACTTGGTAGGTATCACCCAGCCAATCACTAAATGGAGTTATCAGATTCGCCGTGCGGAAGATGTAGCCTGGGCGGTAGCACGTGCGTTTTACATTGCTCGTAGTGGTCGTCCGGGGCCGGTGGTATTGGACTTTGCCAAAAATGCGCAAGTAGAGAAAACGAAATACGAACCGACGAAAGTCGATTTTATCCGTAGTTATGTTCCTGTTCCCGATACGGACGAGGAGACTGTACAGGCTGCTGCCGAACTGATTAATAACGCTGAACGTCCGCTTGTATTGGTTGGACAAGGTGTTGAACTGGGAAATGCACAGAGCGAATTGCGCGAGTTTATCGAAAAAGCGGATATGCCTGCGGGTTGTACGCTGCTCGGACTTTCGGCTTTGCCGACAGAACATCCGTTGAATAAAGGTATGTTGGGTATGCACGGCAATCTGGGACCGAATATCAATACCAATAAATGTGATGTGCTGATTGCTGTCGGTATGCGTTTTGACGACCGTGTGACCGGTAATTTGGCTACTTATGCCAAACAGGCAAAAGTGATTCATTTTGATATCGATCCTGCGGAAGTTAATAAGAATGTAAAGGTAGATGTAGCTGTATTGGGAGATTGCAAGGAAACACTGGCTTCTGTGACGAAACTTCTGAAAAAGAACACTCATACCGAATGGATTGATAGCTTCAAAGAATATGAGAAAGTAGAGGAGGAAAAAGTAATCCGTCCTGAACTTCATCCTGCCACAAACTCTTTGAGTATGGGGGAAGTGGTACGTGCGGTAAGTGACGCTACTCACCATGAAGCTGTTTTGGTAACAGATGTAGGTCAAAATCAGATGATATCTGCACGCTACTTTAAATATACGAAAGAACGCAGTATCATTACTTCCGGAGGACTTGGAACAATGGGCTTCGGGCTTCCCGCAGCTATCGGGGCAACTTTCGGAGCACCGGAACGTACCGTATGCGTATTTATGGGAGATGGCGGACTGCAAATGAATATTCAGGAACTGGGTACGATTATGGAGCAGAAGGCTCCGGTGAAGATTATCTGCTTGAACAATAATTACCTCGGAAACGTACGTCAGTGGCAAGCTATGTTTTTCAACCGTCGCTATTCGTTCACCCCGATGTTGAATCCGGATTATATGAAAGTGGCCTCGGCTTATGATATTCCTTCCAAGCGTGTTTTCACTCGTGAAGAACTGAAGGAAGCTATTGCTGAAATGCTGGCAACGGACGGTCCGTTCCTGCTCGAAGCCTGCGTGGTGGAAGAAGGCAATGTTTTGCCGATGACTCCTCCGGGTGGTTCGGTAAACCAGATGTTGCTGGAGTGCTAGGAGAAGTTGAGAGTTGAGAATGGAGAGTTGAGAGTTCGCATTTAAAAAATTAGAGTTATGAGTGATAAAACGTTATATACAATCATTGTTCATTCGGAGAATATAGCTGGGTTGCTGAATCAGGTAACTGCTGTATTTACCCGTCGGCAAATAAATATTGAGAGTCTGAATGTATCTGCTTCTTCTATTAAAGGTGTACATAAGTATACAATAACAGCCTGGACTGATAAGGACATCATTGAGGAGGTAGTGAAACAGATCGAAAAGAAGATCGACGTGATTCAGGCACATTATTTCACAGAGGATGAGATTTATTTCCACGAGATTGCATTATATAAGGTGTCTACTCCTGCTTTTCAGGAGAATCCGGAAGCATCCAAGCTGATTCGTAGATACAATGCACGTATAGTGGAAGTCAATCCGGTATTTTCTATTGTCGAGAAAAATGGAATGAGCGAAGATATAACTTCGCTCTATGGTGAACTGAAGGCTTTGAATTGTGTTTTGCAGTTTGTTCGTTCGGGACGTGTAGCGATTACTACCAGCTGCTTTGAACGGGTGAATGAGTTTCTCGATGGACGGGAAGCTATGTATAACCAAAGTAAAAACCAATAAGAATAATGAGTGAAGAAAATAGAATAGGGACTTATCAGTTTGTGGCAGAACCGTTCCATGTTGACTTCAACGGACGTCTGACTATGGGGGTACTGGGAAATCATCTGCTGAATTGTGCAGGTTTTCACGCCAATGACCGTGGTTTTGGTATTGCAACGCTGAATGAGGACAATTATACATGGGTGCTTTCACGTCTGGCTATTGAGTTGGATGAAATGCCTTATCAGTATGAGAATTTCTCGGTTCAGACGTGGGTGGAAAATGTCTACCGCTTGTTTACGGACCGTAATTTTGCTATTATTGATAAGGATGGGAAGAAGATTGGCTACGCACGTTCCGTATGGGCAATGATTAATCTTAATACCCGCAAGCCTGCCGACTTGTTGACTTTGCATGGGGGAAGTATCGTAGACTATGTCTGTGATGAGCCTTGCCCGATTGAAAAGCCTTCACGCATCAAAGTGACAAGCGATCAGCCGATAGCTACCCTGACGGCAAAATACAGTGATATAGATATCAACGGTCATGTAAACAGCATCCGTTACATCGAGCATATCCTTGATTTGTTCCCGATTGAATTGTATAAGACCAAACGTATCCGTCGTTTTGAAATGGCGTATGTGGCGGAAAGCTATTTTGGTGATGAACTCTCTTTCTTCTGCGATGAAGTGAACGCAAACGAGTTTCACGTAGAAGTGAAGAAGAATGGCAACGAAGTTGTTTGCCGCTCGAAAGTGATATTTGAATAAATGTGAGAATATAAAATCAATTAATAACAGATGGCGTAAGTCATCAAAAACTAAAAACAAAAAGAAAATGGCACAGTTGAATTTTGGAGGTACTACTGAAACTGTAGTAATCCGTGACGAATTTCCATTGGAAAAAGCTCGTGAAGTATTGAAAAATGAAACAATCGCTGTAATCGGTTATGGCGTACAGGGTCCTGGACAGGCACTGAACTTGCGTGATAACGGTTTCAATGTAATCGTTGGTCAACGTGAAGGAAAAACATACGATAAGGCAGTAGCAGACGGATGGGTTCCGGGTGAAACTTTGTTCGGTATCGAAGAAGCTTGTGAGAAAGGTACTATTGTAATGTGTCTGTTGTCTGACGCAGCAGTAATGTCAGTATGGCCTACTATCAAGCCTTACCTGACTGCCGGAAAAGCTCTTTATTTCTCACACGGTTTTGCTATCACTTGGAACGACCGTACAGGTGTAGTTCCTCCTGCTGATATCGACGTTATCATGGTTGCTCCTAAAGGTTCGGGTACATCTTTGCGTACTATGTTCCTCGAAGGACGTGGCTTGAACTCTTCTTATGCTATCTATCAGGATGCTACAGGCAAGGCTTACGAAAGAACTATCGCACTAGGTATCGGTATCGGTTCCGGTTATCTGTTCGAAACAACTTTCCAACGTGAAGCTACTTCTGACTTGACAGGTGAACGTGGTTCATTGATGGGTGCTATCCAAGGTTTGTTGCTGGCACAGTACGAAGTATTGCGTGAAAACGGTCATAGTCCTTCTGAAGCATTCAATGAAACAGTGGAAGAACTGACACAGTCGTTGATGCCGTTGTTTGCAAAGAACGGTATGGACTGGATGTACGCTAACTGCTCTACTACTGCTCAACGTGGTGCTCTCGATTGGATGGGCCCATTCCACGATGCTATCAAACCGGTAGTTGAAAAGTTGTATAACAGTGTGAAGACTGGTAATGAAGCACAGATTTCTATCGACAGTAATTCACAACCTGATTATCGTGAAAAATTGAACGAAGAACTCCGTCAATTACGCGAGAGCGAAATGTGGCAGACTGCTGTAACTGTTCGTAAACTTCGTCCGGAGAATAATTAAACTGGATAAATTATACAAGTTTTAAGAGGGGAGAGAGCAAATAGTTCTCTCCTTTTTTATTGGAAATACATTGTATAAAAGGAGGAGTGAATCCTTTAAATTGCTTTTTTTAGAAAAATATATCTATAATATGACTAAAATATGCAAGTTTATGTTTATATTTGCACCATCAAATAAAATAAACGAGAAGTATGATGTATTTTAACTTGCCCAAAAGAATGATTAACATTACTAAATTAGTATGTGTTATTGGTGTTGTTTCTGTTGCTTTCTCCAGCTGTTTGCAGAAAGATGTATATGATCCTGCTAATTCAGGAGATAAAGAAGAGGAGGTTACTTTAGATAACTATTTCGACTTTGCTACTACTAAAAATATTCAATTGAATATTGATTATGGAAAGGAATGTCCTAGAGCTTATTTTGAAGTTTATGCTGAAAATCCGCTTTCTTATGTGGCAGAAGGCGGTCAGATTATAAAGAAAGCAGGGGTTTCACACATTGCAACCGGATTTACTGATATACAAGGACGTTATATCAAGCCTGCTTCTTTCCCGACAACAGTTTCAGAAGTTTATATTTATTCTCCGGATTTTGGTGTGCCGACTTTGTATAAAACTAAAATAGTCGGTTCGGATGTCAGTGCGGAGATCACTTTTGAGAATGCTCTTGACGTTACTGCTGTGGATTCATCAACGAGAAGTGCACAAACACGATCTTCTTTGAAATTTATTACAAATGTAATTCCGAATGTATTAGGAACTTGGAATGTAAATACTGGTAGACCTAACTATCTGGATGCTTCTAAAAAAATTAATGTGGATGCAACGCTTAAGAGTTATATAACAGCATATTTCCCGGAAGGAAAGAATAATAAAGGAACATTGGTGTCCGATGATGCAGATATTCTGATAACAAAAGATGCCAATGTTGTTATTAACTATTTTGGAGGAAATACTGCTGCACAAAGTGTATTTGCTTATTATTGTTATCCTAAAGATGCTTCTGTTGATAAAATAAAGGAGGCTACAAAGCATGCCTGTGTCATATTTCCTAATGCACATGGAAATAGTTTGGGAAATTATAGTGGGGTTGCGGTTAATTTAAAATATATAAATGAGGCTGGTAATTTCCCGCAGGAGGACCCCGAACGTATTCCGGCAAATACAAAAATAGGTTTCTTGATTTGGAATAATGGTTGGAAAAACACCAAGGCTAATGGAAATATGTTCTATTCAACCAAATCTTTAAATAGTGATAAAATCTCACACACTGCAATCTTTGCAGCAAAAAATAAAGCAGGTGAAAGAGTGAATGTGATTACAATGGAAGACTGGAAAAATGATAACGACTATAATGACGTTGCTTTTGTAATATCTTCCAATCCTATTACTGCTATTGAGGTGCCGGAAGTTCCTAATCCGGGTGATCGACAAGGGACAGAAAACTATTCAGGAGTGCTTGGCTTTGAAGATAACTGGCCTGAACAAGGAGATTATGACTTGAATGATGTAGTCATGAAATATCAGTCAAGTGTTGATTATAATATAGATAATAAAGTTCTTAATATTATTGATAAGTTCACATTGGCTTGGACGGGAGCTAATTATAAAAACTCGTTTGCGTATGAGGTTCCTTTCGATTTGAGTAAAGCGTCCCAAGTAATAATCAATGGCGATGAAATTACTTCCTATTCAGGTAATGTGATAACATTATTCAAGGATGCTAAAGCTGAATTGGGAGTATCCAATGTGAATGCGGAGGATATGATTAATCAGAATATTCAAGAGAAGACATATACGGTATCCATACAATTTAATAACCCTACTCTTGATAAATCAGTAGTGGTAGCTCCTTATAACCCTTTTATAAAAGTATTCAACTCTGCCACAGAAGTCCATCTGACAGATCATAAGCCGACGACTGGTGCGAATAATCGTTTCCCTTCTGGAGCTGATATTTCTCGTGGTGATGTAGATGGTACCTATTTCATTTGCAAAGATGGTTTTCCGTTTGCAATTCATGTAGATGCTCGTTTGGACGCTTCTATTTTGAATTTAGATCTTAAAAAGGAGAATCAGCGCATTGATAAAACATATCCTAAATTTGCAGAATGGGCAAAAACGCGCGATCCGCAAATAAAATGGTGGAAATAGTTGGAGTGCATTGGAATAATCGACTATCTTTGAGGGTGAAAAATTAAGAATAGTACTGATGTAAAATATTGTTTGTTTTGTTTGTGTTAAAAAAAGTGTGGTTTCGGGAGAAAGTGTGCTTTGTTAAAAGGAGGATTAAGTATTTAATCCTCCTTTTTAATGAATAACATCAACCTTTTATAGAAAGGATGCTTGGCAAGGGTGGAAGCATCTCCTAATATAACAAGTTTCATTCGTGCCCGCGTAATCGCTACATTCATTCTTCGCAAGTCATTTAGAAACCCGATTTGTCCGTCCTCGTTGGCACGTACGAGACTGATGAAAATAACGTCTCGCTCCTGTCCCTGAAAGCCGTCTACCGTATTCACGGTGATGAGGCTGCGGAAAGGGCGTAAAAAGCTGCTTCCTTTTATTTTTCCTCTCAAATATTGCACTTGTGCCTTGTATGGCGAAATCAGACCGAAATCAATTCTTTCATCCAGTATTCGCTTTTTGCCGATACGTTCGATGTAAGTTTCCAGTTCTTGCAGTAGTAGGTTGGCTTCCTGCTTATTGATGCGTCCGAAGCTTTCTCCTACAAAATCTTCGTGAAAGTCCATCTCTGAAGTATCGATCCAATTCATGGGAGTGTCGAAATCAAGAATACCCCGATAGCGTACTTCCGGAGCAGCTTCCAGTTCTCCATGATAAAACCAGTCGGAGGGAAACTGCATGATGGCTTCATGCATTCTGTACTGTACTTTTAATAGAGAGACCGCGGAAGGTTTTTGTTGAACGACTTTTTCCATTAATGTATGATCCAATCCTCCACGGGAAGCTTCTATACATTTGATAGTCGGCGGAAGCTGACAATGATCTCCTGCGAGGATGACCCGGTCTGCTTTGCGGATAGCGATCCAGCAGGCAGCTTCGAGGGCTTGTGCAGCCTCGTCGATGAATAAAGTCGGAAAACGACGTCCGTTGAGCAGGCGGTGGTTGCTGCTGACAAGGGTAGAAGCAATCACGCGGGCACTGTCGAAAAGATCGGCATTGATTTGTATTTCCAACTCCGTGGCACGGTCGCGGAGACGACTCATGCGATTACGCATTCCTTCCCGTTCAGAATAACTACCCCGGCGCATCCGGCTACCCATTTCGCGGATAGATTTATGGATTCCCCAAAGCTCCGGGTAGGCAGGATGACTTTCAAACCGGCGTTCATAGGTGGATGAAAGCATTTTGTCATTGACCCGGGTTGGATTTCCAATGCGGAGCACGGGGACTCCCCGATCTACCAGTTTCTCACAAATCCAGTCGACAGCCGTGTTGCTTTGTGCACAGACAAGCACTTGTGGTTCCCGGTGTAACGTTTCGTAAATCGCTTCGACAAGAGTCGTTGTCTTTCCGGTTCCCGGAGGACCGTGAACAATAGATACGTCACGCGTACATAGCACCTTGTTGACTGCTGTTTCCTGTGTACTGTTCAGCCATGGGAAGCGGACAGGATATAATTCGCGGAATCCCGGCTTTTGGGTACCCAACAAAATGTCACGCAGTTCCGCCAGGCGGTTGTCCTTGGCACGTATCGTGTCTTCCAGTGCCTCGAACATGGCCCGGTACGATGTTTCGTCAAAATAAAGTTGTACCCCCAGTATACCGTCAGTTTGCAGTTCCGCTAAAGCTCCCGCTCCGGGGAGTACAACGACCATTCGTTCTTCGTCGGCAAAGCTGACGGTAGCGATGAAATCCATATACTTCACTTTTCCTTCGAATGACTGGTGGAAAAAGCAAACAGGGCGGCCGAACTCAAAGGAATGCTCTATTTCTTTATTTTCGGTCCGTGTAATATCTATTACAAGCTGATTCAGCGAATTGTAGTAACTTCGGCCAAGAGAGACAGGATACCAGCAGAGACCGCGCTTCACTTTACGGGCAACGCCCATTGTTTCGGTCTGCCGCTTAAATTCTTCCTTCTCATATTCATACTCCATCCGCAGGAGGAGTTGCTGTTGCTGAAGATCTATAATGGGACTTTTCGGATTATTACTCATAATAGGCGCAAAGGTAACAAATCTTCGTTCCGGGTAGAAAAAATATTTCATTTTGTTAAACATTACTCGAACGCCGTTCGTTATTTTAATAGATAGACTAAAAAAACAAAAAGCAATATGGTATATGATGTGACTATGTTAGAAGCTTTCTACGCTGCTTATAAAGGAAAGGTAGAACACGTACGGGCTATACTGAAACGCCCTTTGACGTTGGCCGAGAAGATTTTGTATGCTCATCTGTATGATGTAGCCGATTTGAAAGATTACAAACGGGGGGAGGATTATGTGAATTTCCGTCCCGACCGTGTGGCTATGCAGGATGCAACTGCGCAGATGGCTTTGCTTCAATTTATGAATGCAGGTAAGGATCAGGTGGCTGTGCCTTCGACAGTGCATTGCGATCACTTGATACAGGCGTATAAAGGTGCAAAGGCGGATATTGCTACGGCAAGACTGACTAATGAAGAAGTATACGATTTCCTCCGTGATGTATCTTCCCGTTATGGCATTGGCTTCTGGAAACCGGGAGCAGGAATTATCCATCAGGTAGTGCTCGAAAACTATGCTTTCCCCGGTGGTATGATGGTGGGAACAGACTCTCATACGCCTAATGCAGGCGGACTGGGCATGGTGGCTATCGGTGTTGGTGGCGCGGATGCCGTGGATGTGATGACAGGAATGGAATGGGAGCTGAAAATGCCGAAGATTATCGGTGTTCGTCTGACCGGAAAACTAAGCGGTTGGACCTCTCCGAAAGATGTAATCCTGAAATTGGCCGGCATCCTTACCGTAAAAGGAGGAACGAATGCTATTATCGAATATTTTGGTCCCGGAACCGAATCCCTTTCTGCTACCGGGAAAGCTACCATTTGCAATATGGGTGCCGAAGTTGGAGCTACTACCTCTTTATTCCCGTTTGACGGACGCATGGCTACTTATTTGAGAGCTACCGGAAGAGATTGTGTAGTCGATTGGGCTGAATCTGTTGGTGCAGACCTTCGTGCAGACGACATTGTGACCGACGAACCATCCAACTATTACGACCGTGTGATTGAAATTGACTTGTCAGAACTCGAACCTTATATAAACGGGCCGTTTACACCGGATGCCGCTACTCCCATCTCTGAATTTGCAGAAAAAGTGTTATTGAACGGCTATCCCCGTAAAATGGAGGTGGGCTTGATAGGTTCATGTACCAATTCTTCTTATCAGGATTTGAGCCGTGCAGCTTCTCTGGCAAAGCAGGTGACAGAAAAGAATTTGAGCGTCGCTTCTCCACTGATCGTCAATCCGGGTTCGGAGCAAATTCGGGCTACTGCCGAAAGAGACGGTATGATTGAGGCTTTTGAACGGCTGGGAGCCACGATTATGGCAAATGCTTGTGGACCTTGTATCGGTCAGTGGAAACGTGAGACGGACGATCCGACACGAAAGAACTCAATCGTCACCTCTTTCAATCGTAATTTTGCCAAACGCGCTGACGGTAATCCCAACACCTATGCATTTGTAGCTTCTCCGGAACTAACGATGGCGTTAACAATAGCCGGCGATCTCTGTTTCAACCCGTTGAAAGACAGACTGGTGAATCATAACGGAGAAAAAGTGAAACTCTCCGAGCCTGTAGGAGATGAACTTCCTTTGAAAGGTTTTGAACAGGGAAATGAAGGGTATATTGCTCCGCACGGAGCAAAAACGGAAATCAGGGTAAAACCGGATTCCCAACGTCTCCAGCTTCTGACTCCTTTCCCGGCATGGGACGGACAGGACTTGCTGAACATGCCTTTATTGATTAAAGCACAGGGAAAATGTACTACCGACCATATCTCTATGGCAGGTCCGTGGCTTCGTTTCCGGGGACATTTGGAGAATATTTCCGACAATATGCTGATGGGAGCTGTCAATGCTTTCAATGGTGAAACGAACCGTGTTTGGAATCGTTCGACAAATACTTATGGAACAGTTTCCGGTACGGCAAAGATGTATAAATCCGAAGGTATTCCGTCTATTGTTGTTGCCGAAGAGAATTATGGAGAAGGTTCCAGCCGTGAACATGCAGCCATGGAACCACGCTTCCTCAATGTACGTGTCATTTTGGCTAAGAGTTTTGCCCGTATCCACGAAACAAATCTGAAAAAACAAGGAATGCTTGCTCTTACTTTTGTAGATAAAGCAGACTATGATAAAATTCGGGAACACGATCTTCTGTCCGTATCAGGCTTAGTCCATTTCGCACCGGGGCGCAATCTGATGATTATTCTTCATCACGAAGACGGAACGAAAGAAAGTTTTGAAGTGCAACATACCTATAATGAACAGCAGATAGCCTGGTTTCGTGCCGGTTCTGCCTTAAATGCAAGATAAAAAATGAGCAAAATAACCATGCAAACAGATGGTACGTTGCTGGTGCCCGATGTGCCTACCGTACCTTATATTACCGGCGATGGAGTAGGAGCTGAAGTGACTCCTGCCATGCAAGCCGTAGTGGACGCAGCTATCCGGAAAGCATACGGTGGCAAACGTCGTATCGAATGGAAAGAAGTGTTGGCGGGAGAACGTGCCTTCAACGCGACTGGTTCCTGGTTGCCGGATGAAACAATGGAAACCTTTCAGGAATACCTAGTAGGAATCAAAGGCCCGTTGACAACTCCTGTCGGAGGTGGAATCCGTTCGTTGAATGTAGCACTGCGTCAGACACTTGATTTATACGTCTGTCTTCGTCCGGTTCGTTGGTATCAGGGAGTACAGTCGCCTGTCAAATCACCGGAAAAAGTGAACATGTGTGTGTTCCGTGAAAATACGGAAGATATTTATGCAGGTATCGAATGGGAAGCCGGAACTCCGGAGGCTGAAAAGTTCTATCAATTCCTGAAAGACGAAATGGGGGTGACAAAAGTCCGTTTCCCGAGAACCTCTTCTTTCGGTGTGAAACCTGTATCACGTGAGGGCACGGAGCGTCTTGTACGTGCTGCCTGCCAGTATGCGCTCGACCATCATTTGCCTTCCGTAACGCTGGTGCATAAAGGGAATATCATGAAGTTTACCGAAGGTGGTTTCAAAAAATGGGGCTACGAACTGGCGCAACGTGAATTTGGCGATGCTTTGGCAGATGGCAGACTGGTGATAAAAGATTGCATTGCAGATGCTTTCTTGCAAAATACACTCCTGATTCCCGAAGAATATTCCGTGATAGCCACCTTAAACCTCAACGGAGACTATGTTTCCGACCAACTGGCGGCCACGGTAGGCGGTATCGGCATCGCTCCGGGAGCAAATATCAACTACCAGACAGGTCATGCCATCTTTGAAGCGACTCACGGAACAGCCCCCAATATTGCGGGAAAAGATGTGGTGAACCCTTGTTCTATTATCCTTTCGGCAGTAATGATGCTCGAATATTTTGACTGGAAAGAAGCGGCTGCTCTGATAGAGAAAGCCTTGGAACAAAGCTTCTTGGACGCTCGTGCTACACACGATTTAGCCCGTTTTATGCCGAATGGAACCTCCCTCTCTACTTCCGCTTTCACTCGTGAGATCGTGGAAAGAATTGAAAAACAAAAGTAACGAATAAAAAACGAAGAAAGATGAAAAAAGAGTACTTGATTTACAAGCTTTCCGAGGAAATGAAGGAAGCTACCCGGATTGATACAGAATTGTTCTCCAAGTTTGATGTGAAGCGCGGATTGCGTAATGAAGACGGCACAGGTGTATTGGTAGGTTTAACCAGAATCGGTAATGTAGTAGGATATGAACGTGTTCCGGGTGGTGGACTGAAACCCATACCGGGAAAACTGTTCTATCGCGGTTATGATGTAGAAGATATTTCTCACGCTATAATCAAAGAGAAACGCTTTGGCTTCGAAGAAGTGGCTTACCTATTGCTTTCCGGACGTCTGCCGGATAAAGAAGAACTACTTTCTTTCCGTGAGTTGATTAACGACAATATGCCGTTGGAACAGAAAACGAAAATGAACATCATCGAGTTGGAAGGAAACAACATCATGAATATTCTTTCACGCAGCGTACTCGAAATGTATCGTTTTGACGCAAATGCGGATGATACCTCCCGGGATAACCTGATGCGTCAGAGTATTGAACTGATTTCAAAGTTCCCCACTATCATCGCTTATGCTTATAATATGCTTCGTCATGCTACTTTCGGACGTTCTCTGCATATCCGCCATCCGCAGGAAAAGCTCTCTATTGCCGAGAATTTCCTGTATATGCTGAAAAAAGACTATACCGAACTGGATGCACGCACCCTCGATTTGTTATTGATTCTTCAGGCGGAGCACGGTGGTGGTAATAACTCTACTTTCACCGTTCGCGTTACTTCTTCTACCGGAACAGATACTTATTCGGCCATCGCCGCAGGTATCGGTTCGCTGAAAGGTCCGCTTCACGGAGGTGCCAATATTCAGGTTGCTGACATGTTCCAGCACCTGAAGGAAAATATCAAAGACTGGACAAGTGTAGATGAGATAGACACTTACTACACCCGAATGTTGAACAAAGAAGTGTATAACAAAACCGGATTGATCTATGGTATCGGACATGCCGTTTATACCATCTCCGACCCTCGTGCTCTTCTATTGAAAGAACTGGCTCGCGACCTTGCCCGTGAAAAAGGCAGAGAAAGCGAATTTGCTTTCCTCGAACTGTTGGAAGAACGTGCCATCGCTACTTTCGGACGGGTTAAAAACAACGGAAAGACAGTGTCCAGCAATATCGACTTCTATTCGGGCTTCGTGTATGAAATGATCGGTTTGCCGCAGGAAATCTTCACTCCACTGTTTGCCATGGCACGTATCGTAGGCTGGTGTGCACACCGCAATGAAGAATTGACTTTCGACGGTAAACGGATTATCCGCCCGGCTTATAAAAATGTACTTGATGATTTGGCTTATATCCCAATTAAGAAACGCTGATAAGAACCAATCCTTTTATTGAATAGATAAGTAATCCCGGATGTGTGCCCGATCATTTCAGAAGCGCATCCGGGAAATTTTATATTTTCTCCTTTTTTATGTTCGTAAAAGAATGTACTTCAGATTCTTTCTATTTTTTGTATCGTCGTTTATCTCATTTTTGTTATTTTTGCGTGTTACAAAATAGATCGGTATGAGTATAGATACTTTTAATCTGTTTCTGGGGGTGATGAGCCTGATTGCTTTGTTTGTTTTTATCGCCCTTTACTTTGTGAAAGCCGGATATGGTATTTTCCGCACAGCATCGTGGGGCGTAGCTATCTCCAATAAACTAGCCTGGATATTGATGGAAGCTCCGGTTTTCGTGGTGATGTGCGTGATGTGGATCTATTCCGAACGTCGGTTCGAGCCGGTGATTTTCACTTTCTTCCTCTTCTTTCAAATTCACTATTTTCAGCGTGCTTTCATCTTCCCTTTGCTATTGAAAGGGAAAAGTAAGATGCCACTGGCAATCATGTCGATGGGAGTTCTTTTTAATTTGCTGAATGGCTATATGCAAGGGAAATGGATTTTCTATCTTGCTCCCGAAACGATGTATCAAGCCGGCTGGTTCACTTCACCGTGGTTTATTTTCGGCACATTGTTCTTTTTCGCAGGTATGCTGTTGAACTGGCAGTCGGATTATATCATCCGACATTTGCGCAAACCGGGAGACACCCGGCATTATCTGCCTCAAAAAGGAATGTACCGTTATGTCACTTCCGCCAACTATTTCGGTGAGATAGTAGAATGGGCAGGTTGGGCGATACTCACTTGTTCACTTTCCGGCCTGGTCTTCCTTTGGTGGACGATTGCTAACCTTGTTCCCCGTGCCAACGCTATTTGGTGCCGTTACCGCGAAGAATTCGGAGACGCAGTGGGAGAACGGAAACGAGTGTTCCCTTTCCTTTATTAGGGGCGTTTTTCATCATGATTTACGTATGACTTAAATAAAATATCAACTACTATGGAATCTAAACTTTTTAGCCCGGTCACCTTTGGCCCTTTGACGCTGCGGAATCGAACGATCCGTTCGGCAGCTTTTGAGAGCATGTGTCCGGAGAATACTCCCACGCAGATGTTGCTGGATTACCATCGGTCGGTAGCTGCGGGGGGAGTGGGTATGACAACAGTGGCTTATGCTGCCGTGACACAAAGCGGACTTTCTTTCGACCGTCAATTGTGGTTGCGTCCGTCCATTATTCCCCGTTTACATGAACTGACAAAAGCCGTGCACGATGAAGGTGCCGCAGTAGGTATACAAATCGGGCATTGTGGAAATATGTCCCATAAAAATATATGTGGTGTCACTCCTATATCCGCATCTTCAGGCTTCAACCTCTATTCTCCTACGTTTGTGCGTGGAATGGAAAAAGAGGAGCTTCCGGAAATGGCGAAAGCGTATGGAAATGCAGTCAATCTGGCGAGGAAAGCCGGGTTTGACGCCGTTGAAGTACATGCGGGGCACGGCTATTTGATTAGTCAATTCCTGTCTCCCTACACCAATCATCGGAAAGATGAATATGGCGGTTCGCTCGAAAACCGGATGCGTTTTATGGATATGGTGATGGAAGAAGTGATGAAAGCGGCGGGCAATGATATGGCAGTTTTCGTAAAAATGAATATGCGCGACGGCTTCAAAGGAGGAATGGAGATAGACGAATCCATACAAGTGGCCAAACGTCTGTTGGAACTTGGCGCTCATGGATTGGTGTTGAGTGGTGGTTTTGTCAGCAAAGCGCCGATGTATGTAATGAGAGGGGCCATGCCGATTCGTTCGATGTCTTACTATATGAATTGTTGGTGGCTGAAATACGGAGTCCGTATGTTTGGCAAATGGATGATCCCCTCTGTACCCTTCAAAGAGGCTTATTTCCTTGAAGATGCACTGAAATTCCGTGCGGCTCTTCCGGATGCGCCGTTGATTTATGTCGGTGGTCTTGTTTCCCGTCAGAAAATAGATGAAGTGCTCGATTCCGGTTTTGATGCCGTGCAGATGGCGAGAGCTTTGCTCAACGAACCGGGGTTCGTGAACCGGATGAAACAGGAAGAACAAGCACGCTGCAACTGTGGACACAGTAATTATTGCATAGGACGTATGTATACGATAGAAATGGCTTGTCATCAACATTTGAAAGAACAATTACCTTCCTCTTTACAAAAGGAAATTGATAAACTGGAGAAAAAATGAGTGAAATGAAATGGGCAATCATCACCGGTGCGGACGGAGGAATGGGAACAGAAATAACACGTGCCGTAGCCAAAGCCGGTTATCGAATCATTATGGCTTGTTATCATCCGAAGAAAGCGGAGGTTGTTCGTGAATGTTTGAGCAAGGAAACCGGAAACCCGGATTTGGAGGTTATGGCTATTGACTTATCTTCCATGCAATCCGTAGTTGCTTTTGCCAGTCAGATCTTAGAAAGGAATCTTCCCATCTCTTTGTTAATGAATAATGCCGGAACGATGGAGACAGGTTTTCATACTACTTCCGAAGGATTCGAACGAACGGTAAGTGTGAACTACATGGGACCTTATCTGCTTACCCGGAAATTAATTCCGCTGATGGTGCGTGGAGCGCGTATCGTAAATATGGTTTCCTGTACATACGCAATCGGCAAGCTCGACTTCCCGGATTTCTTTCATAGAGGGAAAACGGGAACGTTTTGGAGGATTCCTGTTTACAGTAACACGAAGCTGGCTTTATTATTGTTTACTTTCGAACTTTCCGAGCAACTTCGAGAGAAAGGGATTAGCGTCAATGCTGCGGATCCGGGAATTGTTTCTACTGATATCATCACTATGCACAAGTGGTTCGATCCGTTGACGGATATTTTTTTCCGTCCTTTTATCCGTAAACCCAAGAAAGGGGCTTCTACGGCAATCGGTTTACTGTTGGACGAAAAGGAAGCTGGTGTGACAGGACAACTGTATGTCAATAACCACCGGAAAAACTTGTCTGATAAATACACGAATCATGTGCAGAAAGAGCAGTTGTGGGAGATAACGGAACGTGCGTTGGCGAGTTGGCTGAAGTAGGTTTTCTTTTCTTTTTTTATTTAAATTATCTAGTATTTACTTATATATAGGTATTGTACATATCTATATACCTCATTTTTGTTGTCTTATTTTTACCAATAGATAGGGATTGTTTGGCATCCCTCTTTCTGCTTACCTTTGCATCGCTTTTAGAACAATGAAAAGGTTATAAAGTAAAAAGGTAAAAAGGAAATGAGCAATAAATGTTTTTTGGTTTTTCTGGCATTCTTGTTTTCCGTATCCGTATATTCACAACAGGGGCGTCACCGTAGTAGTTTAATTTCGGGCAGAGTGATGTCCACAGAGAAAGAAGTGGTGGATTTTGCGACAGTTTATCTGAAAGGAACCAACCAAGGATGCTATACAGATGAAAAAGGTATATATCATTTGAAAACGACAGCAGGTGAATAATATACACTCGTCGTTTCGGCTATCGGTTATCAAACGGTAGAAAAGAAAGTTAAATTAGCCAAGGGAGAAAGAATAAAAGTAAACGTCACTATCGCGCCGGCGGTAAAAGAACTGGGAGAGGTGCTGGTCACGACATCTGGAGTCGGCCGTGTGAATCAGTCTGCTTTTAATGCGGTAGCCATTGATGCGAAGAAATTGCATAACAGTACGCAGACTTTGGCAGGTGCACTGACTAAAGTGCCCGGTGTAAAACTCCGCGAATCAGGTGGAGTGGGGTCGGATATGCAATTGTATATCGATGGCTTTAGCGGAAAACATGTGAAAATCTTCATTGACGGCATACCACAGGAAGGAGCCGGTGCTGCATTCGATTTGAACAATGTTCCTATTAATTTTGCTGACCGTATAGAAGTCTATAAAGGAGTAGTTCCCGTAGGATTCGGAACCGATGCTATTGGGGGAGTGGTTAATATTGTCACCAACAAACAACCCGGAAAGTGGTTTATGGATGCTTCCTATTCTTACGGATCGTTTAATACTCATAAATCATACGTGCGCTTCGGACAAACGTTCAAAAATGGTTTCATGTATGAGGTCAATGCTTTTCAAAATTTCTCGGATAATGATTATTATGTGGACACTTATGTACGCGAATTTGAGATTAAAGAAGATGGAAGCGTACGTTTTCCGCCACTTGACAAAAATAAGATTTATCATCTGAAACGTTTTAATGACCAGTATCATAATGAAGCCGTGATTGGAAAAATCGGCTTGGTAGGAAAGAAATGGGCAGACCGTTTGGCGTTGAGTTTCAATTATTCCCATTTCTATAAAGAGATACAAACAGGCGTTTATCAAGATGTCGTGTTCGGTGAAAAATTCCGCAAAGGACATTCGTTGGTCCCTTCTTTAGAATATTACAAAAAGAACTTACTGGTGAAAAACCTGGATCTGCTGTTGACTGCCAATTATAATCATAATATCACCAATAATGTCGATACCGCTTCGCGGGCTTACAACTGGCGTGGAGATTTTTATGAAAAAGGCAGCCGGGGAGAACAGTCTTACCAGAACAGTGAATCTAAAAATAGAAACTGGAATGGGACGCTGAAGATGAATTATCATATCGGACAGGCACATACGTTTACTTTCAGTCATGTAATCAGTGATTTTGAACGTACGAGCCGCTCTACCATTGGTGCTTCTTCCAAATTCACGGACTTTTCTATTCCTAAAATCACCCGTAAAAACGTCAGCGGGCTTTCTTACCGTCTGATGCCGTCGGACAGATGGAATGTGTCGGCATTTGCCAAATATTACCGGCAATACAACAAGGGACCGGTATCGCAGAATACAGATGGAATAGGCAATTATATCAATCTGTCCAATACGGCAAGCGCTCTTGGATATGGAGCGGCAGATACCTATTTTATATGGAAAGATCTTCAGGTGAAACTTTCGTACGAAAAGGCTTTCCGCCTGCCGACCACGGACGAACTCTTTGGAGATGAAGACCTTGAAGCTGGTAAAATGAATCTGAAACCGGAGAAAAGTGATAATGTCAATTTGAGTTTCAGCTATAATCATCAGTTTGGCAAGCATGGATTGTATGCCGAGGCCGGTTTGATATATCGGGATACGAAAGATTACATAAAAAGAGGACTGGACGTATTGGGAGGAACAAGCTACGGATATTATGAGAACCACGGTCACGTAAGGACCAAAGGGTATAATTTGTCATTGCTTTATAGCTTCTCGCATTGGTTTGATATAGGAGGAACATTTAATAGCATCGATACTCGTGATTACGAAAAGTTTCTGGCGGGTTCCTCTTTGCAAGAAAGCATGCACTATAAAGTGCGTATGCCGAATCTGCCCTATCGTTATGCTAATATCAATGCAAATTTTTATTGGAATGACCTGTTTGTCAAAGGAAATGTATTGAGCATCGGCTATGATAGCTACTGGCAGCACGATTTTCCTCTTTACTGGGAGAATCTCGGAGATAAAGATTCAAAGAATATGGTGCCGGAACAGTTTTCTCATAATCTGTCTTTGTCCTACACCATGAAGAATGGACGTTATAATGTATCATTTGAATGTCGGAATTTCACCGATGCCCAACTGTTTGACAATTTTAGCCTGCAAAAAGCGGGGCGCGCATTCTATGGAAAGTTCAGAGTATTTTTCGGTAAATAATAAGAGTAAGTTTTTAGTATCAATCAATAATGAAGAATATATGAGGAAGTTTTTATTACAGGCTTTTGCCGTAGCTTTTTGCTTGAGTAGCGGTGTGTTTGTGGCATCTTGCGACGATGATAATCATCCGGTGGATAACCCGCCAATTGATGGAGAAACGACTTATGTGGTGGCTGCCACAACCGGTGAAGCAAGTTATTTGGTAGTAGCCAATTCTTTGGATGAAGGAACAGTGTCGACCCAAGGGAATGGAACCGAAGTGATTGGCGGTACCTATTGGGTATATAAAGGATTGGATTATGTGTTTGCTTTAGTTTATAATAAAGGTGGCGCAGGTACAGGAGCTTCCTATTATCTGGGGGCAGATGGTAAAATGAAAGAAAAGTACACATACACTTATAATCGTATCACGTCTTATGGAACCTGGAGGGATAAAGTGGTGACTGTTTCCACCGGGGACTCGAAAATAACAGATGAGGATCAGAATGTGGCTCAAGCATTGTTGTTCAACTATTTGGATGCGACCGATGGCAGTCAGGAAGAGGGTACCTTGCTTGCCGAAAATTACTTGGGTAATGGTGAAAAAGTTTCATGGGCAGGTCTGGTTGAAGCTAACAATAAGATTTATACATCTGTCATCCTAATGGGAATGAGTAAGTACGGTATTAAAAAATGGCCGGAAGCTGTGACAGATCAGGAACTTGTGACTAAGACTGACGGTGGTAGCGGCAGCGGTGCATATACAGCCGGTGTCATTCCTTCTACACAATACCCGGATAATGCTTATGTGGCAATTTATAGTGGCACGAACTTCAATGAGACTCCGGTGATTGCCAAGACTGATAAAATAGGCTATGCATGCGGTCGTATGCGTTCACAATATTATCAGACTATTTGGGCCGCTGATAATGGTGACGTCTATGTGTTCTCTCCCGGATATGGACGTACGGCAGTTTCATCTTCAGATTTGAAGAAGGTAACAGGACAGAAGCCTTCGGGCGCAATGCGTATCAAAGCAGGCGCAACAGATTTCGATCCGGATTACTATGTGAACTTTGAAGAGATAGGCACTAAACATCCTATTTTCCGTTGCTGGCACATCTCTGAAGATTACTTCCTGCTTCAATTGTATAAAAATGGAGCGGAAGATATGATTAATGGTGGTACAAGTGCAGATGTTAGCGAATTAGCTGTTTTCAAGGCGGAAGATCAGACGATTATGCCTGTTACAGGTCTGCCGGCTGACGGAAAGTTTGGTGGCGAGCCTTATGGAGAAAAAGGGTATGCTTATATGGCTGTCACTGTGACTACGGGCGAGAAACCGGCCTTCTATAAAATAGACGCAAAAACAGGCAAGGCAGTCAAAGGTTTAACGGTAGAGGCTGACGCTATCACTACGGTAGGTAAGATGGAATATCTTTCAAAATAATACAGTCGGTTAAATAGAGAATCTTTTGTAGATAAAAGCCTGCCGAGCGGAAAGCTTTGCAGGCTTTTTCAAGAAATAGTAATGAAAACATGAAAAAAATATTCAGAAAGATACATTTGTGGCTTTCCGTCCCTTTCGGACTGATAATAACTCTTGTCTGCTTCTCCGGTGCCATGCTGGTATTTGAAAATGAGGCGAATGAGTGGTTTCGACGCGACCTTTACTACGTAGAAACGGTAAAGGGGTCTCCTCTTCCTATGGATAAGTTGCTTGAAAAAGTGGCGACGACATTGCCTGACAGTGTAGCGGTGACCGGTGTCAGCATATCTTCTGATCCCGGACGTGCGTATCAGGTTAGTCTTTCCAAACCACGTCGTGCATCTTTGTATGTAGACCAGTATACGGGCGAAGTAAAAGGAAAAAGCGAGCGTAGCGGCTTTTTTATGTTTATGTTCCGAATGCATCGCTGGCTTCTGGATAGTATGAATCCGGGAAATGAAGGAATCTTTTGGGGCAAAATGATTGTAGGTGTCAGTACGCTTTTACTTGTTTTTGTACTGATTTCGGGAATTGTCATTTGGTGGCCGCGTACACGTAAAGCATTGAAGAATAGCCTGAAAATAACAGCAACAAAAGGTTGGAGAAGGTTTTGGTATGACTTGCATGTGGCAGGTGGAATGTATGCTCTGATCTTTCTACTGGCTATGGCACTGACGGGGTTGACCTGGTCTTTTCCGTGGTATCGGACGGCTTTCTATAAGGTCTTCGGGGTAGAAGTACAGCAACGTGCCGCCCAAGGACATGAACAGAAAAGTGATGCTCAAAAGAGAAATACCAAACTGGCAGCCCATCGGGAAAAGAAAAGAGAAGGAAATGAGGTTCGAAAGGGTGAAAGAAGCAGACGTCCGGAAAACAATCATAGTGATATGTACTCGGTAACTTCACCATTCGTTTATTGGCAAGAGATTTATGATAAACTAAGACGTCAGAATCCGGAGTATAAGCAAATCAGTATTTCTTCTGGTACGGCAAGCGTGTCTTTCAACCGTTTCGGTAATCAGCGGGCATCTGACCGTTATTCTTTCAATACGGATAATGGTGAATTTACAGAAACAAGTCTTTATCAACATCAAGACAAGTCGGGAAAGATTCGTGGTTGGATTTATTCTGTGCATGTTGGTAACTGGGGAGGAATGTTTACTCGCATACTTACCTTTATTGCTGCCTTATTGGGGTCTGCACTACCACTGACTGGATATTATTTATGGATAAAAAGACTCATAAAGGTACGGAAATGAATGAAATTTTTTCCTACTATAAAGTTGAAAAACATAAAAACATCTGCCACCTGCAACGAAAAGCGTGTAATACACTAGTTAATAGATAGTTGTAACGTTGCAGATACCTGTGGCAGATAGGTTGCAGATAAAGTATCTGCAACACGTTATATAATCAAAGAAAAAGCCTTGATCCCTTTGTGCAAAGCTATGGGATAATTGGGGGACCCTATGGAGAAATTGTGGTGTCTCTACGGGGAAACGACAGTATCCTTACGTAGAAACTGTAGTGTCCCGCCTTAGAAACTCTCGTTTCCTGCCGTGGAAACTGTAATTTCTAATGCCGGAAACGACAGTTCCCCGCCTGGAAACGGGAAGTTAATGTATACAATAAACTTTTGCACCCATGGAGAATTGGCTTTGCAAGGCTTATACTGTGTGGCAGATACTTTGATCTGCAACCTATCTGCAACAGTATCCGCAACGTTACAACTATCTATTAACTAGTGTATTACACGCGTTTGGTTGCAGGTGGCAGATGTTTTCATGTTTTTTCAACTTTATAGTAGGAGGATTACGCATCAAAATTAGGGTCGCAACCGTAAGTCATAAAACAAATTCACCTCTGTGTCCTCCGTGTCCTCTGTGGTGAAAAGAAGCATTGAATAAATGAAAGAAGAGCGGTGAATGATAAGGAAATCTCCCGTTCATCCACCGCTCTTTATCTTATATACTGATATAAGCTGAACTCCTAAAAATAAAAAGATTAGATTGAAAGCTCTTTCAATACAGTGACAAGATCTCTCTTGATTGGTTTGTCATTCTTAATAGCCTTGCTGAACGGTACGTAAACGATTTCATCATGTTCGATTCCGATCATTACGTTACGTTGATCTTCCATAATAGCATCGATAGCAGCAGCACCGAGGCGGCTTGCCAGGATACGGTCGTGGGCAGTTGGGCTACCGCCACGTTGCAGGTGACCTAAAATCGTCACACGTACATCATATTGCGGATATTCGTTTTTCACACGTTCGGCATAATGCATGGCTCCTCCTGTCAGTTCGCTTTCGGCTACCAATACAATGCTACTGTTTTTTGATTTGCGGAATCCGTTTTTGATAAACTCTTCCAGTTGGTCGACTTCCGTACTGAATTCCGGAATAATGGCAGCTTCCGCACCCGAAGCGATAGCTCCGTTCAACGCAAGGAAACCGGCATCACGTCCCATAACTTCAACGAAGAACAAACGTTCATGTGAAGTGGCTGTGTCGCGAATCTTATCTACGGCATCCAATATGGTATTCAATGCAGTATCATATCCGATGGTCGTATCTGTACCATAAAGGTCGTTGTCAATAGTTCCCGGCAGTCCGATACATGGAACATCAAATTCCTGTGCAAAGATACGCGCACCTGTCAGTGAGCCGTCTCCACCAATGATAACCAAAGCATCGATGCCTTCTTTTTTCATGTTGTCATAAGCCAACTGACGACCTTCCGGAGTCGTGAACTCTTTACAACGTGCCGTTTTCAGGATAGTACCACCCAACTGGATGATGTTACTCACATTCTGACTCTTGAATTCTTTGATTTCACCTGTAACCAGACCTTTATATCCTCTGTATATACCTTTAACTTGCAATCCATTGTAGATGGCTGCACGTGTCACTGCACGTATAGCAGCGTTCATTCCCGGAGCATCACCTCCGGAGGTCAAAATTCCGATACACTTAACTGTTCCCATATAACAATCTCTCATTAATTAGTTTGACGCGGCAAATGTACAACAAAAAGTTGAAAGCAGTGGTTATGAAGTTTTTTTTCGTAAGAAGAAAACATTAAAAATGTTCAAATGACCTTTTTTCGCTTTCCTTTTATTCGTTCATGTTACTTTGCCGTTTCCTTATGTTGCTTTGCTATTATTCTTTGTCAGAATAAAGCTGTTATTCTTTGATGAGCGTCCGAATGTGATTGTAAATCTTCTCCATCAACCATTTAGGAGTAGAAGTCGCACCACATACGCCAATTGAATTTACGTTTTGAAGGAGAGAAGGATCTATTTCTTTCTCGTTATCTATCAAATGTGAATTGGTGTTCACCTTCAAACACTCCTCGAACAGCATTTTTCCGTTTGAACTCTTTTTGCCGCTGACGAAAAATATCAAATCGTGTGTAGCCGCAAATTCCCGAAGCTTAGGCATCCGGTTGGCAACCTGACGACAGATAGTATCATAATATTCGAAAGTCGCCTCCGGTGAAATATGTTGCTTGAAGTATTCCACAATTTCCTGAAACTCGTCCAGTGACTTGGTAGTCTGTGAGAAAAGACGGATGCTTTTGTTTAAATCCAACTTTTTGGCTTCTTCTGCCTTTTCGATGACAATTGCTTTTCCATCTGTTTGACCCACCAATCCCAGCACTTCAGCATGACCGCTTTTGCCGTATATGACAATTTGTTTTTCTTTGTCACTGTCTGCCAGATACCCTTGTCTGATACGTTTTTGCAAACGTAATACTACCGGACAGGTCGCATCGATAATTTCTATATTATTTTCACGGGCAATCATGTAAGTTTCCGGTGGCTCTCCGTGTGCGCGAAGCAATACTTTGGCATTCTTCAGTTGTTTGAATTCTTCCCGGTTGATCGTGATTAATCCCATCGTTTTAAGCCTTTCCACTTCCCGGCTATTGTGTACAATATCTCCGAGACAATAGAGAGTCTCTCCCTTTGCCAACTCCTCTTCTGCCTTATGAATGGCTGTCACCACACCAAAGCAGAAGCCGGAATCTTCGTCTATCTCTACCTTGATCATAAAGCAAATTATTTACTTACCTTATTAAATTGTCCGAAAAGCCATTCCTTTTGCTCTTCAATCGATAAGTGGGTGTTATCCAGAAGCAGAGCATCTTCAGCTTTGCGAAGTGGACTTACTTCCCGGTTCTGGTCGATATAATCCCGTTGTTTCACGTTTTCCAGAATTTCGTCGAAGCTGGCTTCCTGTCCTTTTGCTTTCAGCTCGTCATAACGGCGTTGAGCACGGATTTCGGGAGTGGCGGTTACAAATATTTTCAGTTCCGCATCCGGGAAAACGGTAGTTCCTATATCCCGGCCATCCATGACGATGCCCTTTTCCTTTCCCATTGCTTGTTGCTGCGCCACCATTTCTTCACGTACGAAGTCAAGCGTACTGATAGGGCTCACTTTGGAAGAAACCTCCATTGAACGGATTTTATTCTCCACATTCACGCCGTTCAGATACGTGTCGGGACGTCCGGTTTCTTTATTCAGCTGGAAAGATATACGAATGTTCTTGATTTCTTTTTTCAGTTTCTCCGTATCGATCACGTCTCCATTGAAAATCCCGTTCTCTATACTATATAAAGTGACCGCACGATACATGGCTCCACTGTCAATGTAAATGTAACCCACTTCGCGGGCAAGATCTTTGGCCATTGTACTTTTTCCACAAGAGGAAAAGCCATCGATTGCAATTGTTATCTTTTTCATATTCAGTTCATCTGATTTGTTCGCCAAAGATACGGTAAATTTGAAAATCAACCATAAGTTTGCCGTTAAAAGGAGCAAGACAAGTACGAAAGAATTAAAAAAGTTAAAAAGCCGGATAAAAAGAGGCAAAGAGGGGAACGAATACATGAAAATGTACTATATTTGCCCGGAGACACATGAAAGGACACTTTTTTTAATCATTATATTAATAAATTTATGGAAGTAAAAAAATCACCCAAGGCAGACCTGGAAGGCAAGAAGTCTACATGGTTGCTCGTTGGTTACGTGGTAGTTCTAGCTTTCATGTTCGTGGCGTTCGAATGGACCCAGCGTGACGTGAAGATAGATACAAGCCAGGCAGTAGCCGATGTCGTGTTTGAAGAGGAAATTATTCCTATTACCGAAACCCCTGAACAAGCAGCTCCACCACCACCTGAAGCTCCAAAGGTAGCAGAATTGCTGGAGATTGTGGATGATAAAGCTGATATTGAGGAAACAACAACTATTATCAATGAAGATAATCAAGCTCGTGTAGAAGTAAAATATGTGCCTGTACAAGTGGTTGAAGAAGAACCGGAAGAACAGACTATTTTCGAGGTTGTAGAAAATATGCCGGACTTCCCGGGCGGACAAGCAGCTTTGATGCAGTATCTGGCAAAAAATATTAAATATCCGACTATCGCACAGGAAAACGGAACTCAAGGACGTGTTATCGTACAGTTCGTTGTTAACAGAGACGGTAGTATCGTAGATGCGAAGGTTGTACGTAGCGTCGACCCGTATCTGGATAAAGAAGCCCTCCGTGTGATTAATACCATGCCGAAGTGGAAACCAGGTATGCAGCGCGGAAAACCGGTACGTGTTAAATTTACAGTTCCTGTGATGTTTAGATTGCAGTAATTTGTAACACTATAAATGGAGAGGCTGCTTTCGGCAGCCTCTTTTTATTCATTAATTTTTTTATTCATCATGTTTACAGCTTCTCAATTACTCGATAAGATAAATAATCATATTTCTGAAATCCAGTTTACCCGGACGCCGAAAGGACTTTATGAACCGATTGAATATATCCTTTCTCTGGGTGGGAAGCGGATACGTCCTGTATTAATGTTGATGGGATATAACTTGTATCGGGAGGATGTTGCGTCTATATACGATCCTGCCACTGCGATTGAAGTTTACCACAATCACACCTTGTTGCATGATGATTTGATGGATCGTTCGGATGTGCGCAGAGGGAAACCTACCGTGCACAAGGTCTGGAATGATAATACTGCTGTACTTTCGGGAGATGCTATGTTGATTCTGGCATTTCGGTATATGACGGGTTGTCCACCGGAACACCTGAAAGAAGTGATGGATTTATTCAGTTTGACTACACTCGAAATCTGTGAAGGACAGCAACTGGATATGGAATTTGAATCTCGCTGTGACGTTACAGAAGACGAATACATTGAAATGATTCGTTTGAAAACAGCCGTGTTGCTTGCGGGTAGTCTTAAAATAGGTGCAATTCTGGCAGGAGCGACTGCTGAAGATGCAGAAAATCTATATAATTTTGGAATGCATATTGGAGTAGCATTCCAGTTACAGGATGATTTGTTGGATGTATATGGTGATCCGGAAGTGTTCGGGAAGAAGATAGGTGGAGACATCCTCTGCAATAAAAAAACATATATGCTTATCAAAGCACTGAACCGTGCGGATGAAAAGCAGCATGCTGAATTGAATCGTTGGTTGAATGCGGAGGCTTTTCAACCTTCTGAAAAAATCGAAGCGGTAACTGAAATCTATAATCAGTTGAATATCCGCAATATTTGTGAAAGCAAAATGCGTGAATATTATACGTTCGCTATGGAAAGTCTAGCGGCGGTAGCTGTTGCGGAAGACAGAAAAAAAGAACTGAAGAATCTGGTGAAATTATTAATGTATCGTGAAATGTAGTTAAGTATCGGAGATATGCCTTATAGACGACTACCAAATACAGATCAAGCAAGAGTTCGGGCGCTGAAAGCGGCTGTCGAAAAGGGAGAGATGTATAATGTGCGTGACTTGGCTATTACATTGAAGACATTATTTGAAGCGCGTAACTTTTTGCATCGGTTTGAGGCAGCGCAAATTTATTATACCCAGTGCTACGATAATCAGTCGCGTGCCAGCCGTAAACACCAGATGAATGTGAAGACTGCCCGGCTGTATATCTCTCATTTTATTCAGGTGCTCAATTTGGCAGTGCTTCGTGATGAAATCAAGGTGGCACATAAAGAGTTATATGGCTTGCCTGCTTCCAATACCGTACCGGACCTGTTGAGTGAAGCCTCTCTGGTAGAGTGGGGGAAGAAAATAATCGAAGGCGAACAATTAAGGACCACTCAAGGTGGCATACCTATTTATAATCCGACTATTGCACGCGTAAAAGTGCATTATGATATTTTTCTGGAAAGCTATGAACGGCAGAAGAACTATCAGGCATTAACCAATCGTAGTCTTGATGAACTGGCGTCTATGCGTGACCGTGCCGATGAATTGATTTTGGATATCTGGAATCAGGTAGAAGCCAAATACCAGGATGTCACTCCCAATGATACCCGATTAGAAAAATGCCGCGACTATGGACTGATATATTATTATCGCTCCAGCGAAAAAATAAAAGAAGAAAAAGAAATATCATGTTGATCGATACTCATTCTCATCTTTTTGTTGAAGAATTTACCGAAGACCTGCCATTGGTGATGGAACGTGCGCAGAAAGCGGGAGTTTCCTATATTTTTATGCCCAATATAGACAGTACGACCATTGATGCTATGTTGTCGGTTTGTAGGGATTATCCGGGATTTTGCTATCCGATGATCGGACTGCACCCTACTTCTGTCAATGAATCGTATGAACAGGAATTAGCGATTGTTCACAAATACTTGTCGACTTCCCGTGAGTTTGTGGCTATCGGAGAAATAGGTCTTGATCTTTATTGGGACAAGACTTTTCTGAAAGAGCAAATCTTGGTTTTTGAAAAGCAAATAGAATGGGCGCTGGAATATGGTCTTCCCATTGTAATCCATTCAAGAGAAGCGTTTGAATATATATATAAGGTAATGGAACCCTATAAAAATACCCCATTAACCGGCATTTTTCATAGTTTTACCGGGACATCGGAAGAAGCGGCGAAATTGTTGGAATTTGAAGGATTTATGTTAGGTATCAATGGAGTTGTAACTTTCAAGAAATCGACTTTGCCGGAGGCATTGACGACTGTTCCTTTAGAGCGCATTGTGCTTGAAACCGATTCTCCCTATTTGGCTCCCGTGCCGAACAGGGGAAAGAGGAATGAAAGTGCCAATGTGAGAGACACACTCATGAAGGTGGCGGATATTTATCAGAGGGATCCGGAGTATGTGGCACAGGTCACTTCTGTGAATGCGTTAAAAGTGTTCGGAATCCGCAAATAAGGTTCGAAAGGTTTTAAATTATATTAATTTGCAGTATTTATTCAAGATAAAAGGGGGAGAATGCTTCTTGAAAAGAAAAAAAAGAATACATTTGTAGCTGAAAATGCTGAAAACACAGAGGGAGAGATGCTCGAGTGGTTGAAGAGGCACGCCTGGAAAGCGTGTATACGCCAAAAGCGTATCCGGGGTTCGAATCCCCGTCTCTCCGCAGAAATGAAAGAGAGATGAGAAGTAAATACAATAATAATAATCAATTAATTAATCTTAAAAATTAGACACACAATGAAAAAGTTATTTGCAATTGTTGCTGTGATTGGGGCCTTCACTTTTGGCTCAATTCAACTTGCTCAGGCTCAAGACGCTCCTGCAGCAGAACAAACTGAACAACAAGCTGCTCCTGCCGCTGAAGCTACTACAGCTGCTGCTCCTGCTGCAGAAGAGGGTGGTATTCACAAGGAAATCAAAGTTAAATTCATCGAAGGTACTGCATCTTTCATGAGTTTGGTAGCTATCGCTTTAGTGATCGGTTTGGCTTTCTGTATTGAACGTATCATTTATTTGAGTTTGGCTGAAATCAACACAAAAAAATTCATGGCATCTATCGAAGCTGCTTTGGAAAAAGGTGATGTTGAAGCTGCTAAAGACATTGCTCGTAACACCAGAGGCCCGGTTGCTTCTATCTACTACCAAGGTTTGATGAGAATCGATCAAGGTATTGACGTAGTTGAGAAGTCAGTTGTATCTTATGGTGGTGTACAGGCAGGTTACCTTGAAAAAGGATGTTCTTGGATCACACTGTTTATCGCAATGGCTCCGTCACTCGGATTCTTGGGTACTGTAATCGGTATGGTGCAGGCATTTGATAAAATCCAGCAGGTAGGTGATATCTCTCCGACGGTTGTTGCAGGTGGTATGAAAGTAGCCTTGATTACAACTATCTTCGGTTTGATTGTAGCATTGATCCTTCAGGTATTCTACAACTACGTACTTTCTAAAATTGAGGCTCTTACAAGTGAAATGGAAGATTCTTCTATCTCTTTGCTTGATATGGTAATCAAATATAACTTGAAATACAAAAAATAATCTAAAATGAGTAAGTTAACATATAGAATATCGTATTACGCACTGTATGCGATGTTTGCTATTATTCTGATCGTTATTGGCTTGTTCTTCTTAGGAGGAGATGCCTCGGGCGATGCCTTAATTCCGGGAGTAGATCCCGAAATGTGGCAACCGGCTCAAACAGACGCCTTACTCTATCTGATGTACGTTTTGTTTGGCTTAGCCATTGCAGCCACTGTTATTGCTGCTGTATTCCAATTTGGTGCAGCTTTGAAGGATAACCCGGCAAATGCCATCAAGTCTTTACTTGGTTTGGTTCTTTTAGCTGTTGTTCTTATTGTAGCTTGGGCAATGGGTGATGGTACACCAATGCAGATTCCTGGCTATAGTGGTACAGACAATGTTCCTTTTTGGCTGAAAGTAACTGATATGTTCCTTTATTCTATTTACATATTGTTGTTTGTGACAGTTGTTGCAATCATTGCGAGTGGTATAAAGAAAAAATTGTCGTAATCAATTGAGGATACTCGATTAAATAAGTTATTAAAATGGCAAAAGGAAAAAGAAAAGTTCCTGATATAAACTCAAGTTCTACGGCGGATATTGCTTTCTTGTTGCTGATCTTCTTCTTGATTACAACATCAATGGATACGGACCGTGGTTTGGCAAGACTTTTGCCTCCACCACCCGAAGATGAAAAGAATGAGAATACCGATAAAATTAAAGAACGTAACATCCTGCAGGTTTATCTGAATAAAGATGATGCTTTGATGTGCGGGAATGATTATATTGGTGTTGATCAGTTGAGGCAGAAAGCCAAAGAGTTTATTGCTAACATCAATAACGCTGAGAATATGCCGGAAAAGACACAAAAAAATGTCGATTTCTTTGGTACTACTCTTGTTAATGATAAGCATGTAATTTCTTTGCAGAATGACCGCGGGTCTTCTTATCAGGCATATATAAGTGTGCAGAACGAATTGGTAGCTGCATACAATGAATTGAGAGATGAGTTAGCTCAAGAAAAGTTTGGGGTTACTTACGCTGAACTGAATGATGCACAGCAGAAAGCTGTTCGTGAAGTTTATCCGCAACGAATTTCTGAAGCAGAACCTAAAAAATACGGAGAAAAAAAGAAGTAAGTAATGGGAAAATTTAATAAGACTGGTAAACGTGAAATGCCGGCATTGAATACTTCTTCGTTGCCTGACCTTATCTTTACCTTGTTGTTCTTCTTTATGATTGTAACAACGATGCGTGAGGTAACATTAAAGGTGCAGTTTACACTTCCGCAAGGTACTGAACTCGAAAAACTGGAGAAGAAATCACTGGTAACATTCATTTATGTAGGGGAACCTACACAAGAATATCGCGCGAAAATGGGTACTGAAAGTCGTATTCAGTTGAATGACAGTTATGCTGAAGTGGGTGAAGTACAAGACTTCATTTTTCAGGAACGTGCGAGTATGAATGAAGGCGATGCTGCTAAGATGACTGTGTCTCTGAAAGTAGATCAGAAGACAAAGATGGGTATTGTTACTGATGTAAAAAATGCTCTTAGAAAATCTTATGCTTTGAAGATTAACTATTCGGCTACGAAACGTGGTGAGAAGTAATTAGTTAATTCAATATATATAAAAGAGGTTGTGTCAAAACGTTGGCACAACCTCTTTTATATTTTACAGTTCTGCTATATTTTCTTTTGGCTATGCTGCTTTTTCCTCATGCATTTGGCAACAAGTTGCTATATTCC
>NZ_JAPQKZ010000050.1:0-45294 GCF_027257075.1 Bacteroides sp. LFL-34
AGATTTGTTCGACAAATCGAATTTCAAAAATATCAAAGAGCTAAATGATTCAAGTGAATCGAATTTATTTAATTTTTAACCGACTAGTGACCAAAAAATTTTTAGTGGACACTAGTGATTACAAATTGATTGTGTTGTTTATCCTTTGTTGCCAAAATCTGCTCTTTATCATCATTAGTGATCTGAAAGCTGTGAATTATACGATTTCTTTTATCTACTAAATCGCTAAATATTTGAGCAATTTCAGAACCAGCTTTAGTTGTTATTGTATCATTAATTGCAGCTTTTAATTGGCCAGAAGTTTTATCAATTAAATCATACCAACTATAATTTCTTCCCCCATCTTCTCGTAATATATTCTCTATAATAAATGAATTGTTTGAATTGAACACACAAATTGCACTGCCTAATAATTCTCGATATTCTTTAGTTGGAAGAGATTGTCTTGTATAATTTTCATACATAATACACTTGTATTTAAATAATTAAACAAATAAATAAGCATTGTTTGTAGAACCTACTTATGTCTTGTAAAGGTATGTATAATTCTCAAGGATGACATCAACTACCATCAAAAAGTTATTCATCAGTTATATTTTGGTGAATGATTCCACCATTGAAACACCTGTTTCCTTTGCCGTCGAACAATTAAAAACGAGCGACGTATGCAAAAAGAAACAGTAACATTTGATAAGCTGCCCGAAGCGGTAGGTTATCTGACCGAACAGATCATTGAGTTGAAAAGAATGGTGTCGGCACTTCAACCGCCAGCATCAGACAAACACGTGTTGGTTGAAATTGAGGATGCTTGCCGTATCATCAAAAAAGCCAAGCCTACCATTTATACATTGGTGCGCAAAGGGCTGCTCCCTGCCTATAAGAAAGGCAAGAAGCTCTATTTCTACGAGGACGAACTTCTGGCTTGGATTGAGAACGGGCGTAGAAAGACTTCCGAGCAAACATATGAGGAAATGCTTGCCAATATGCAAGGAGGTGTCCGTCATAAGCCCAAATCATCCGTGAAATTTTAATGGATATAGTAATGGATACATCTTCTATTAATCCGGCATCCATCATTGATGAAGCGGTTGATTTAAGTATGCGACTAGCTGGCACTGATTTTCCGGTCAGCATATTCCCGACAAGAATCCAACGCATCATCAGTGAGGTTCACGAATGCCATAACTACCCGACAGACTACATTGCCGCAGCTATCCTTACGGCAATAGCGGTCGGCATAGGTAACACACATCTTGCCCAAATCAAGCAAGGCTGGGTAGAAAGCCCTATCCTGTATATGGCATTGATCGGAAGACCGGGAGCAAACAAAAGCCATCCGCTTAGCTTTTCCATGAAGCCGTTTCTTGATTATGACTATCAGCAAAATCAAGTCTTTGAAAAGGCTCTTGCCAAGTATGATGAGCTGATGAGTATGAGCCGTAAAGAACGTGCGGATAACGGTGAGGAACAATTTCCACAGGAACCAGTCCGTAAACGTTTCTTGATTTCGGATGTAACACCCGAAGGATTGAGCCTCATTCATGCACAGAACAAACGTGGTTTATGCTTGTGGGCTGATGAGTTATCCGCTTGGTTCAAGAACTTCAACCGTTACAACAACGGTTCGGAAGAACAGTTTTGGTTGTCGGTATTCAGTGCCAAAACCACTATATCCGACCGCAAGAATGCCAAGAGTTCCATCTTCATCAAGCGACCGTACATCTCAGTTATCGGCACTATCCAAAAGAAGATTCTCAGTGAACTGGCTAAGGGCGAACGTTCCAGTAATGGATTCATTGACCGTATCCTGTTTGTAATGCCCAATCTGCAACAGAAGGCACGTTGGAATGACAAGGAGCTGCCGGAGAATATCGAGCAAGAATGGAATGCCATTATTAATAAGCTGATACAACAAGAGTATGCCCTCAATGAGTTTGGAGAGATAGAACCACATATTCTTCTCTTTACAGAGGATGCCAAGAGACGGCTTTACGAGTGGCAGCACCACTTCTCAGAATTGTGCGACCGAGAGACAAACGACACTATTGTGAGTATCTATTGCAAATTGGAGATATACATCATCCGCTTCAGCCTGATTATTCAATTAGCACGATGGACTTGCGGAGAGTGTGATAAAAACTATATCGACCTATTGACGGTGGAACGAGCCATAAAACTGACGGAGTATTTCAAAGAATCCGCATTGAGCGTTCAAAATATCCTCAATGAAAATGCGCTCAACAACCAACAACAAGCGATAGTCAATTTGCTTCCTCCAGCCTTTACAACTGCCCAAGCAATACAGATAGCCGAGCAGAACGGAATGAAGGAGCGGACGTTTCAACGCTTTCTCAATGACAACATCGGAACATTGTTCCGCAAAGAGAAACATGGAGAATATTCAAAGATTAACCCGTGACATTTTTGTCGGTTTTGACACTTTCCAAGCGAAAACGACAATAACGACAAAAGTGACACACCAAAAAAGAAACATACAATGAGTACACATAGATTCATATTAGAACCCTACAAAGGTGTCAGCACTCGACACACTTGCCCGAACTGCCACCGCCAAAGATGTTTTTCCAAGTACATTGATACGGAGAAGCAAATCAAGTTCCCAGAATACGTGGGGCGTTGTGACCATGAGCAGAAATGCGGTTATCACTTCACGCCTCGTGATTACTTTGAGCAGAACCCGTCAGAGAAAGAAAGGTTTGCAGAAGATAGTTTCAGGAGTTATGTACCGATTAAGGAAGCACAACCTCTAGTCACATCCTACATTGATTTGGATATAGTCAACCAATCATTGCGTGGTTATTCTGCAAACAAGTTGTTTCAATTTCTATCAACTCAGTTCGGAGAAACAGAAACATTAAAACTCATGAAGAGATACAAGGTTGGTACTTCTAAGTATTGGGACGGTGCAACTGTATTCTGGCAAACGGATAACAAAAATAAAGTCCGCACGGGTAAAATAATGCTTTACAATCCCGAAACAGGTAATCGGATAAAAGAACCATACAATCATGTTACATGGGTACACTCCGTGCTGCACAAAGGTGATTATAATCTGAAGCAATGTTTCTTCGGTGAACATCTGCTTGCTGAAGACAGAAGCCGCCCTGTTGCACTGGTAGAAAGCGAGAAAACGGCACTCATTGCTTCCTACTATCTGCCACAATTCCTATGGATAGCATCAGGAGGAAAGAACGGTTGCTTCAATGCTAACAACCTATCCGTTCTGGCAGGAAGAAGCGTTGTATTATTCCCCGATTTAGAAGCGACAGACTATTGGCAGAGCAAAATCGGGCTGATGAAAAGCTACGGGATTAAGGTGCGAATGTTCGATTATTTGGAAGCCCATGCCACCGAAAGCGAGCGAAAAGAGGGGTACGACATAGCCGATTATCTGCTCAAAGTGAAGCCTGATGAAGCTATCCTCCAACAGATGATAAGGAAAAATCCTGTCTTGAAAACACAGATAGAAACATTCGATTTGAAGCTCGTTAGCGTACAACAAGGCACTCTACAACCAAAGGTTTCACCACCTAAGAAACGAGGTTTCAGGCTTTGAATACAGGGAGAGAAATCGAGACTTTTTTACTGTAGCAAGTTAATGTCAGTGTATTACATTTCCCGACCACTTGCTCCTCAAAAAGTCTGAGGAGGTAGCTCCCGATGGTCACAAATTATTCACTAAAAAACAATTCAAATGGAAAAGAAATATACAATAACACTTCGTCTGTCATATCAGCAACACGCATGGTTAGGTGCGCTTTGCAGACGAAGCAAGCAGACTCAAAGCGAAGTCATCCGTTCGCTCATCGAGAACGGTTCGGTACGTGAACGAATCACGCAAGAGCATATCCACATCATCCGGCAACTAATTGGTGAAAGTACCAATCTTAACCAGTTGGCAAGACAGGCAAACACCTACGGTTTCTTTGCCGTTGCGGACAGATGCGAGGAAATGGCTCAGTACATTAATCAACTTATAAAACGACTAAAAGATGATAGGTAAACAGACTAAAGGAACGTCATTCGATGGTTGCGTCCGCTATGTACTCAAAGAGGAAAAATCCAAGCTATTGGAAGCAGTCGGAGTAGAAGGTACACCCGAACAGATGGCAGTGCAATTTGAGTTACAAACATTACTCAATGATAAGGTAAAGAATATTGTCGGACACACTTCACTCAACTTCTCACCGGAAGACAGTGCAAGGCTAAAGTCCGATGATGCCTTGATGCTGAACATAGCGCACGACTATATGAAACTGATGGGTATTGAAAATACGCAATACATCATTGCCCGACATATCGACCGTGAGCATCCGCATTGCCACATCGTATTCAACCGAGTGGACAATGACGGCAAGACGATTAGCGACAAGAATGATTTTCGCAGGAATGAGAAAGTCTGCAAAATGCTGACCGCCAAATATCGCTTGCACTTTGCCAATGGTAAAGACCATATTAAAGAGGAACGCTTGCGCCCCTACGATAAGGCAAAGCACGAGATATACAAGGCATTGAAAGAAGAATTGCCCAAAGCTCATAGTTGGGATGATTTGAAAGATACACTTGCCGGCCGAGACATTGATATGAAATTCAAGGTCAGCCGGACTACACGGAAAATACAGGGCGTCAAGTTTGAACACAACGGATTTTCTTTCTCCGGTTCAAAAATAAGTCGAGAGTTCAGCTACTTGAATATCGACAACCGACTGGAAGAGAATGCTTGTGCATCCTTGTTGGAGTCAGCCAAGCAAGAACCCAAACAGCAGAAAGAAGAGGTGCTGCAAAGCGTTTCCCATTCCGATGATAGCTTTGGCTTCAATCTCGGTTTGTTAAACGGAAGCTCATCCTACGATGCCACTGCCGCAGAAGAAGCAGAGTTCAATCGCCTGATGAAAAAGAAAAAGGCTAAGCGCAAGCGAGGCTTTCATTTATAATCCATTTTTATTAACATTTTAAATTCAATTATTTATGGTTCAAAAAGATTTAATTCTTGATTTCAATCTCTATTTGTGTGAGAAATTTGGCTACAGAGAAAGCTGTAGCGTGATGCAAAATGCCAACGGCTTTTGTGTGGACATCCGTGAAAGTGACTTAGACTGCTACATCCGCTTCTGGGAGTATAGCTGTGGAAGAGGAAACTTTCCCGACTGGTCTATCATCATTGTGCGCAGTAACTTCAAGAAGAACCAAGAAGAAAGTTTGAAAGACTTGGCTCGGTTCTTCAAGGAGTACATGCCACGCTACGGTTACAAATACATATGTACCGAAGATGATGACTACAAGTATTATCAGACACTTGGCTTGAAGTGCATTATGGACGGTTTTTGTCCCAATTATGCAATTGCACTGAAAGATTTGAATGTCTGATACATGGTTTAGAGTTAAGGAGGGGATTTTTTCCTCTCCTTTTCTCTTTCCGATGTGCTCGAATGAGCAATTCCTCTATTATGGATGTTGGTAATGAAAGTGTTATTACTCTATTCTCATAATGTGCGCAATAATTGAGAGCGAAGAAATTACTTTATCAAATTCCTTCGCTCTACATATTACATCATTTTCCCAACGACTTAAATACTTTCGCAATACAACGCTTTTTCTGTTCCATATTTGGATGGACATACAAGTCCAATGTAGTTGAAATGTTGGAATGCCCTAACAATACACTAACGGTCTTGTAGTCACAGCCTGCCTCTATACAACGAGTGGCAAAACTATGGCGGAGCCCATGATATTTCAATTTGGGAATACCCAACTTTGCCATTAACTTGCCGTAATAATTACGGTAGGTACGAGGCTCGGTTGGATATTCATCATTAGTCAAGACATAGAAATCTTCATTGACGACCTTCTTTAGTGGTTTTACCATTGTAAGAAGCTCCTTTGTCATAGGAATTTCCCGACATGAGTTTTGTGTCTTGGGGGTGTTGATAACCAGCTCGGTATGTTTCTCCATCCCATCAATAATGTAAATCCGTTCAATTGTACGATTAACGGTAATCGTACCCTCGGAAACATTGATGTCACTCCATCTCAAAGCGCAGACTTCCCCGATGCGAAGTCCTGTACAAAGACTGATGTAGATACCCAATCCGGCAAAGGAGAAATGGTTTTGAATATGATTGAGTATTTTCTTGTGATTGACAACTGACAGTACTTCCAATTCTTTGGTTGTCGAAGAAGACGGATATTTGATGTCCCACTCTTGATAATCCATCCATTCGTTTTTCACACCGAATTTCATAATCATTTTCAGAACAATCAATATGTCCTTCACGGATTTCACACTCAGTCCATTTGCAAGTTTCCGCAAAACAAAGTCTTGCACAGCCTGTTCATGGAGTGTATCGCTTTCTCCAAAGTTTGGAAGAATATGATTCTCCAAGATGAGCACATAAGCAGCCATTGTAGACTGCTTTACATAAGGTTGCTTGTACTCTTTCCATGCAACCGAGATTTCTCTAATTGTTTTTTGTCCCATAATCGTATATTAATATGTTGTACATATAATTAGAGAATAATGAATCCCTGATGTTCCCCCTTTGAGATTCCCGGAGTTTAGTGGGGAGTGGAAAAAATGTACGATTGGGGAATTGGCTATCAAAGTGGGTAGTGGTGTAACGCCAAGAGGAGGCGAATCTGTATATAAAATGGATGGGCATCCTTTTGTTCGTAGTCAGAATGTAGGCTTGGGACATCTTATATTGGATGATATTGCTTTTATTGACGAAGAGACACATCTACGTCAAAAGAGCACAGAGTTAAAATTAGAAGACGTGTTGCTTAATATTACAGGAGCATCTATTGGACGTAGTGCATTAGTGAATGAGCAGGTAGTAGGTGGTAATGTTAATCAGCATGTCTGCATTATTCGTACTAAAGAAAGTCTCATACCTTCATTTCTCTGCAACTTTTTATTGTCCAATTATGGTCAAAGACAAATAGATAGTTTTCAAGCAGGCGGAAATAGACAAGGCTTAAATTTTGAACAAATTAAATCTATTAAAATTGCTATTCCGTCCACCAAAGAACAAACAAAAGTCGCAAAATTACTGCAACTAATAGAAGAGCGTATTGCTACCCAAAACAAAATCATTGAGGATTTGAAAAAACTAAAGTCTGCGATTAGTAAACAGGTATTTGCTCAAGAACCTAATGGATGGAGTAGATTAGACACTTTGTTCTCAAAAGGCAAGGCTGGTGGTACTCCGACTTCCACAAATAAAGAATACTATAATGGAGAAATACCATTCTTGAGTATTAACGATATAACAAAACAAGGTAAGTATGTCCGATACACAGAAAATCATTTGAGCCAAAGTGGATTAGAAAACTCTTCGGCATGGGTAGTTCCAAAGTATAGTTTAATAATGTCAATGTACGCATCAGTTGGCTTGGTAACTATAAATGAAATACCTATTACTACAAGCCAGGCAATGTTTGCAATGCAACTCAAAGACAAAGATTTATTGGATTATCTGTACTACTACTTGTCATACTTTAAGTATCGCCACATCCACAAGTATCTTGAAACTGGAACACAAAGCAATATCAACGCTGATATTGTTCGCGGAATAATGATTCCAACTTATGGACATAGTCGCAATATGGAAATTGCGTCAACACTGCAAGACATTGATGTGAAAATCGACAATGAGTTATCAGTACTTAAACTATTCAATAGGCAAAAGAACTATCTTTTGTCCCAGATGTTTATATGAACATCTGGGTAAGGAGATATTGCTTTTGCATGGTTAACAAGGTTAATCTTCGCAGCTCATTAATGATGCACTCATCGTATGAGTGTAATATTTTTGCGACCCAAAGAATGTTATTGCCATTTGAGGAATACGGTAACACATAGCTTTCTACATCCCCTTTACCAATATTCATTTGGGCTGCACCTTGACCACAAGCTATCATACTATTCTCAAATCTTTGAGAAGATAGAATTTGATATAGGAACTCTTGATTTACATTTTTCGCAAGTTGTAACAAACCAACTCGTTGGTTGAGTAAATAGTCCCCATTCTTACAAAGAGAAACACGCCCAACATTACCCGTAAGAGATATTAAAATATCTCCTTCTTTTAATACTTGGTGGTCTTGTATATCGTTCGGCAAGTTGATTATGCAATTGCAATCTTCATCGTTTATATATCGCTCGCCAGACACATTTGTTATTGTGAGGATTTTCCATTTGCCCAGTGCATTATACTTGCCACTCTGGAATGCGTAACCATTTTTCAATGTCGCAATATTCGACAAGCATATAGTAGTTTCTAACAAATCTTTGCGTGCGAACAAATGTTTACTAATCGCAGACCTACAACACAAACAATCCTTAATTAAGGGACTAAACAATATACTGCTATATGGTACTGGAGGAAAATCTGTTTGTCTCGGAGATATTTTGTTGGAACGGTCGGAACGGTCACGAACGAATAATCAACATGAGGTACTGAGTTCCACAGTTAAGGGCATATTCTCTCAACGAGAATATTTTTCAAAGGACATCGCAAGTGAAAACAATGTGGGCTATAAAATCATTCGGCTTCATGATGTTGTTTTAAGTCCTCAAAATTTATGGATGGGGAATATCAATTACAATGATAGATTTGAAATTGGGATAGTTTCTCCTTCTTACAAAGTATTTTCAATAGCAGATGGTTACGACAATCAGTTTGTGGCTGCAATGTTAAAGACTCATCGTGCCTTATACAGCTATATGATGGTATCAGAGCAAGGTGCAAGTATCGTTAGACGCAATTTAAATATGGAGGCCTTCTCGCAACTTGTATTCAAAATACCTTCTCTTGATAAACAAAGAGAAATAGGCTGTGCAATATCATTATTGAAGTCTCAATTAAAAACAGCGAATAAGCTTATTAGAGCTTATACATCACAAAAGCAGTATTTGCTCCGTCAAATGTTTATATAAACATCTGGCGGAGTAAGTATTGCTTCAACTTATTATAAGAACCATTCAATGCAATTTGGCTTGATAATTTTCTTTCTAAAGATTGCATTAATTTTGCTATATGGCATTGATTGCTCTTGTTGGGGATTGGTAACCTTAAATCACTGAGAGTCGATAGCACTATATAAGGAGTGTTGCTTGAACTCTTTTCTATTGCAATTCTTTTGGGCAGCAATACTTTCAATGCCCATTTAATGTACTGGATATTTTCGGAGAATATATCTAATACATAAGTCCTTTGATAAGCATTAAACTTTCCGTTATAATAATTGATATATCCTAAATTAGCGCCATTCCCAGAGATTAGCAAAGCTTCTGTATCAAAAGCGAAGCTATCAATTTTGAATGGTTGTTCTGCACAAGTAAAAAATGGATAAATTCCATTATCTACCTGTTCATTTGCATCAAGTTTTCCTGTTGTAATTTGACAAATATCACCAAGTTTTACATATGTGTTTCCACTTGTTGATTCTTTAATGCAATGCTGTGCAATTCCCTTAATTAAGGACTCGTATTTCTCAATGATTTTGTTTTGGGTGGCAATACGCTCATCTATTAGTCGTAACAGTGTAGCTATTTTAGTTTGCTCCGCTTTGGATGGAATACCAACATAACACTCGGAAAAATTCTTTGTGCTGATGGAATAGATTTTTGTTCCCTGTGCTATTCGTCTAATCTGATTATGAAATGCGGATGACGAAAAAGCATATCCTTTGAAGCCGACAACAGTTTTATTTTTATTGTCTCGCCCATGAATTGTGTGTAAACCACAAACAATATCCTTATTATCAAGATTAAACAACTCAATGACTTTAGCAACCTCATTCGTATCTTCCGAAGCATCAGCAAAGGCTACATCACCCTCTTTACACAATTCAAAGTTTTTAGGCATATTACCTTCTTTGACATTGGGTAGTTTATCTCTTCTCAAATCCACCATAGTAGGAAGCCCAACATGAATGAGTCCATAATGTAAGTTCATCATGGCTTTCTCCCCATATTCAAGTTGTTCCCAACTCAGAGAATTGGTTGAATAGAAATCCAATAGCTCAGACACTTTACATATTTCCCACTCTCCACTAAATTTAGGGAATCTCAAATGGGGAACATTAAGGACTTTTTTATCTTTATTATCTATTGCCATAGTTGTCATTATTTTGTAGGATTCAAGTCAAATGGAAGCAATGGAGTTTCACCATTACCCTCATTAAAACGGTCAAAATCCGATATGTATGATTTATCTTGAATCAGTTTATATTTTTCGTATTCGCTATAAGCCTTATCTCTAGCTTCCTCCTGTGTCACTTTTCCGGCTGTATCGCACGGCTCGTAATCCATCGTTGCAAGATATTGTTGAAGGAACTTTTTCCAATCATCCATAGTTGAAACGATATGACGTGCAGCACGTGATTCCGCCATATCAAGAAAGGCAGTTGTGATAAGATTCAACTGGGACAATTCAGAATCTGACAAGTAATTTTTGGCGATGATGGTATCAGACTTTTGCACTCTTCCATCAGGAGCTCTCTTCCATGTGGTAAGCCCCATATAAGGTTGCTCAGAATCAGCTCGTTGATAGATAATTTCCGCTGCCGTATGATGGGTAACGGCAAGGTGCATCATATTCTGTACCATCTTGAAGAACAACTTTGTATCTTCTGATTTCGGGTCGTAGTCCGCACTGCATTCTGCATAAATGTCAGTTATCTTTTGGTAATATCTGCGCTCTGAGGTGCGTATCTCACGAATACGCTCAAGCAAATCGTCAAAATAGTCTTTTCCAAAATGTTTACCCTGTTTCAGCCTCTCATCATCAAGGGCATATCCTTTAATGATAAACTCTTTCAGCACTGAAGTAGCCCAAATGCGGAATTGAGTAGCTTGATAGCTATTTACCCTATATCCCACTGCAACAATAGCATCAAGATTGTAAAATAGTGGCATACGTTCCACTTCCCGGTCTCCTTCTGTTTGAACTATCCCAATTTTTCGGATAGTTGCCTCTTTGGAAAGTTCTCCTGTTTCGTAAATTTGCCCGAGATGATAATTAATGGTTCTGACATCAACCCCAAACAAGTCCGCCATTCTTTTTTGTGACATCCAAAATGTTTCGCTGTTGAAAATGACTTCTACCCGTACCTCTCCTTGTGCTGTTTTATACAACAATATATTAGAACTTAGAGAATTATGCATGAGTTCAGCCATTGAGACAGATTGCGAGAAAAAGTCTCGCGCCTGTTGAACGAGCACCTTTTTATTATCAGCATTTTCCGCAATAATCATACATGCCATACGGGAAAGACGGAATATATTTACTTTGCGGAATGAGCCGTTTCCTATCTTAACCATATCAACCGCTTGGTTGAAATGCTCGTCCACATTCATTCCTTTTTCTCCAGCCACCTTAATGGCTTTGTCTATGACTCGTTGGAATTTCCAGTAAGCAGAATAGCCCATTGCACCACAAAGGTCACGGGAACTCCAGTATTCATTCCCGTTTTCATCCTTGCGGCATATATTCTCAAATGAAGGAGTCATCTGAGGTATGTTGTCATTTTCACCCATTGCTATTACTTTTCTGAACTATTCTACCAGTCCCAATTCTTTCAGGTACACTTCAATCTCTTTGTCGAGTTCAGCACGTTTGGCTTCCAACTCCTTTATCTCTGCCATTACAGCTTTTATGTCGATAGGTTCTTCCTCTTCAAAGGTATCAACGTAACGTGGAATATTCAGATTGTAATCATTCTCGGCTATTTCTTGAAGAGAGGCAAGGTGACTGTACTTTTCTATTTCCTTGCGGTCACGATAAGTCTCGACAATCTTTTGGATATGTTGCTCACGAAGTTTGTTCTGGGTCTTTACCTTTTCAAACTCCTTGCTTGCATCAATAAACAGAATATTGTCATCTTCCTTACGACATTTCTTGAAAACAAGAATACAAGTCGGAATACTTGTACCATAGAAAATATTCGCAGGTAATCCTATAATGGCATCCACATAGTTTTTCTTTTCTATAAGGAAACGACGGATAACTCCCTCCGCATTTCCTCGAAATAGTACACCATGCGGAGCAACACAAGCCATTGTACCACCCTCGTTCAAGTGATAAATCATGTGCAGAATAAATGCATAATCGGCAGTCTTACGTGGTGCAAGCCGTCCTGCTTTGCTGAAACGATCATCAGTATTGAATTTGTCGGCAGCACTCCATTCGGCTGAGAACGGAGGATTTGCAACCACTGCATCAAACTGAGTATCACCAAAAGCATCCCATTCAAGTGTATCACCATTTTCAATCTTGAAGTTGCTGAATCTGATGCCATGAAGCAACATATTCATTCGGGCAAGGTTATAAGTTGTAGGATTCTTTTCCTGTCCATAAATATCAACTGCATTTCCAATATTAGCAGCACGAAGAAGCAACGAACCACTACCGCAAGTAGGGTCATATACATTGCGTAAACGCTGGTGTCCGATGGAAACAATTTCTGCTAAGATACGGCTGACTTCCTGCGGAGTATAGAACTCTCCAGCCTTTTTTCCGGCTCCTGCGGCAAATTGCGAAATCATATATTCGTAAGCATCACCCAAAATATCAATCTCCTGTGATGCCTCTACTCCGAAGTCTATATCATCTAATGCAAGAAGCACGTTACTAACGAGCGTGTTTTTATCGTCGGCAGTCTTGCCCAATTTAGGTGATGCCAAGTCTATATCTGAAAACAATCCGCCAAAATCTTCTTCACTATCCTGTCCTAAAGTACTGTCTTCAATACGCTTCAATGAACGTTCAAGCATAGGCAAGATATTTTCTTTACGCTTGATAGCCTCTATTACGGACGAAAACAAGAATTTCGGTTCTATGAAATAGCCGATATTCTCCAAGCATTGGTTCTTTGCTTCCTCTTGAAGTTCCACCGCATCGGCATCATCCATTTCCCACAATTCCTTAAAGGTTATTTCATCATCCACCAAGGCATTGTTGGCATACTTCTCTATTTTTTCCGACAAGTACTTATAGAAGATGAAACCTAATGTAAAATACATAAAGTCACTTGCCGACATATTGCCACGCAAACGATTTGCAACCTCCCAAAGTTGGTCACGGAGTTTCTGCTGTAATTCTTCGCTCATAATATCTTATTCCCAATTAAACGTTTTTATAATACTACGCAATCTTTCCATTATTCTCGTCAAAGCCTTTCGGGTTTTGATAAGACCGAGATGCTTCTCTTTCAATGCCTTTTGTATAATTTCAGGCTGTTCTTTTTGTAAATAGTCATACTCTTTTATGTAAAGATTAAGCACTTCGGCAGAAATTTGTTCATCATCCGCCAAATCACTCACAGCCTTATTGCGTTCTGACACAATATATTGGTTCAAACGTTCCTCTAATTCATTTGTTCCATCTGCTCTATTGCGCCCATTCATGAAGTTTTCCTTGTCTTCATCTACATTCTTTTGAATAAAGCCGTCGATGAGTTTTGCTTTGCCTCGCATTCCAGCATCCTTAATCATTGTATCAAGGATATGCTTGCGCTTTTCTGAATAATCATCGCTATATGGGTCAAGTTCCGCAATGAGTTCAAGAATATACGCTACATTGATAATATCACTATGCAGAAGTTCAAGACAGAAATCAATGTCTTCCAGCCCTTGACTATTGCCATATGGAACAGGATCTTCCGCAACAGTTGACGGTGTAGCAGGTGGGTCAATAAAACCAACCGTAATGTCGAGGTATTTACTCTTATAATCATTAAACTGCTGTTCGGTCATACCGAGGTCTTCAGCATCCTCGCTGTAATCTTCGTATATCTGGATTTCTGCATGTTTACGGATAATGTCTCTGAACGCAAGTACAAAATTCTTCTTGTCATTTTCACTTTGCAGAAGGTCTATACTACTTGGCGTTGGATATTTTTGCAGAAAATCTGTTGCCAAACTCTTGTACTCATGCTTAACTTTTTCAAACGGAGGACGTACTATATCTTCAGGATTGTCGGAATTGCTAAACAGTTTTATAGACGTATCAACATTGTTTTTCAGATCACGGAAGCATACGATTTTACCGAATCGTTTCTTCTCGTTCAACACTCGGTTGGTACGACTGAATGCTTGCAGCAAACCGTGATATTCCATATTCTTATCCACATAAAGTGTGTTCAGTTTTTTACTGTCAAAACCAGTAAGGAACATTCCCACGACAAGACAAAGGTCAAGCGGTTTCATATCCGCTTTCTTCTTTTTCATGCGCAGGTTGATGTCATCATAGTAAGCACGAAAGTTCTCTGTTGTAAAAGATGTGCCGTAGTTTTCATTATAATCATCCATAATGGATTGTAGTTCATCTGCTTCGCCCACACTTTCGCTGACATATTTTCCCGTACCCATACCAGTCTGTTCATCATCTTGACTATTATTGGCTGCGTATGTAAATACTGCACCTATACGGATTTTAGGATTCAATGATTTGAAAATCTTGTAATAGCGGATAAGCATAGGAACAGACTGTACAGCAAACAATGCGTCAAACTCTCCATCAAATGTAGATTTATTGAAGTTGTTAAGGATAAATCTTGCAATCTCCTCCATACGAGCTTGGTTATCGTTATCTACAATCTCGTTACCATGATAATACTCCACTAGGAAACCAAGCACATTTTCATCAGCAATAGCATCTTTGATGAGATATTTATGAAGACAATTGCCGAAAATTTCTTTTGTCGTATGTCCATCCACTGCATTTTCAGTAAAGATAGGTGTTCCCGTAAAGCCAAAAATCTGAGCATTATCAAAGAACTTCATAATCTTTTTATGACTGTCCCCGAAATGACTACGATGACACTCATCAAAAATCATTACGATGCGTGAATGACGGATAGCATCAATCTTGCTGCTATACCACGTCTTACTAACTGCCGCATTAAGTTTTTGAATGGTGGTTATGATAATTTTGGAATTGCTTTGAAGTCGCTTCACGAGTTCATCCGTATTGTCGGTACTATCCACTGCACCCGGTTCAAATGCCTCGTATTCCGATTGCGTCTGAGTATCGAGGTCATGACGGTCAACAACAAACATCACCTTATCCACATCATCCAATTCTGATACAAGTTGTGCTGCCTTGAATGAGGTCAATGTTTTTCCAGCACCTGTTGTATGCCAGATATAACCATTATCATTGGAGTTTTGTACACGATCCAAAATCTTTTCTACCGCATAGAATTGGTAAGGACGAAGTACCATCAAGCACTTGTCACCCTCATGCAGCACAATATACTTTCCTATGATTTTGCCAAGTGTACATTTTTCCAAGAAGAATATGGCAAACTTATCCAATTCATTGAACGGATGATTGGCGGCATCTGTCCAGTTGAATGTGAACTTATACCCACTATTTGGATTATTGGCAAAATAGCGAGTGTTAACACCATTGGATATAACAAACAACTGAATATAATCAAACAATCCGTGAAACGAAGTCTTGTGATAACGCTGTATTTGGTTGTATGCCTGTTTAAGTTCCACGCCACGACGTTTCAATTCAATCTGCACAAGTGGCAAACCATTGATTAGAATCGTCACATCATAACGGCATTTTTTACGTCCTTCCACCGTGATTTGGTTGGAAACCTGAAATTCATTCTGACACCACTGCTGCCTATTTAGAAATTCCACCCATATACGCTGTCCATCAGCCGTATCAAGCGGATATAAGTCACGGAGTTTCTTTGCCTTTTCAAAGCGAGTACCACCTTCAAGGTATATGAGAATCTTCTCAAACTCTTCTGTCGTAAACTCGCTGCGCCCATGTTCCTCCAGCCGTTTGCGGTTATGAATCTCCAACTGCCGTTTAAAATTGGCATACATATTATCCTCTTCCACAATTTGGACATATTCATAGTCCATTTGCTGAAGAGTGGCTATCAGTCCGGCTTCCAATGCCGCTTCACTTTGTGTTGACATATCCTTGCCTTTTTATGAGTAGTTACTACTTATTTATCTTACTATTTAATATTCTGACATTCAGTGTATTTTCAACCTCATATAGATTAAATACATCTAAGACCACCAAAATCGCTTTAAGTTCTATTGTAGTCTTTCCTTTTTATCAGTTATCAAATCCTTCAAATCAACCTGTAGAATCTCGGCAATCCGCTGAAGCGTTTCCAAATTAGGTTGAATCCTATTGCAAGCATAAGCATTGACCATGCTAAAACTCTTATCTAACTGTTTGGCTAACCACGTTTGAGAAATGCCTTTTTCTAAAAGGACTGCCTTTATTCTATTCAGTTTCATTCTTTGATACGATTTTGTCATGCAAATATAGTGAATTATATTCAATAATCAGAATTGCCTTGCCAATATCGAAACATCTTTTACTTATAGCATTTCTCTAATAAATTCATATAAGAAAGTAGCACTTGCAAAACAACAAGTTTTATGATGTCCGTCAGCTTTCTTTATATCGGCAAAGTCAGATACAGCTTTAATCCAAAGAGCTTTTTTGCCAAGAGTATGAGCTGTTGCATAAAGAGCAAATCCCTCCATATCAAGTGCTTGTAATTTTCGCTCGTCCTCTTGTAAGTCTTTTACGACAGACGAAGAAGCAACAACAAAAGGACCACAGACTGTTTTGGCTATACAAGCAGACACATTTGATTTTTCATCTTTTAGATTAGCATCATGAATGGAGTCATTTATATCTCTTAAATGTACAGGATCTGATATAAACTCAGCCACCAATGCAATCAAACTATGATTTGCAGGTATCTGATTCATTTCTTTCAAGAATTTAATATCGCCAGACACCTGTTCTTTAAGTTTACCCGAAGCATAATCATGTATTGCATCAGCTATAATAATATCATCTAATGCGATATCACCATTATCTATCCCCGCAGTAATACCTGTCATAAAAATTGTACCTACTCCAAAATGATTATACATGGTAGAGGATAGAATTGAAGTTGCACAAATACCTGGTTTATTTGCACATGCTGCTATAATACTATAATCTTTTAAATGGCTACTTGTAATATTGGTCGTCTTAAATACATATGGAAGTCCTTCAACTTGTATAGTTTCCCATTCACACCCAACAAATGCCTTTTGCATCATTATAAATTCCTCATTCAATGCACAAATAATTCCCAAATCATAAATACTATCATTTTTGATAGATGCTTCTAGATCTTTCTTCATTTGTCCTAACTGGCAGACTTTATCTTTGAGTTGAATCTTCCATTCGTTGTTCTTACGTGAATAAAACAACAAATACCACAATTTATCCTTAAATTCCTTCTGTTGTTCAGAAAATTCTTCCTCATATTCTGTCAAGCCAATTATTTGGATTGGCTTCTTTATACTTTGATTAATGTATATTTCCTCCAACAACTCTACGCCACCACGTCTATTCATCTCAATTTCTAAACCCTCCCGATGTTCAGGAAGCACCATGTCAAGAATGAGCATATCATATGCCTTTGTCTGAAGCAATTCTCTACCATCAACCAAACAACTTGCCTCATCAATCACTATTTCACCCTGAGGAAATAAAGGTTGGATAACAGACTTAAGTGAGTTTCTCTTATCTTGACTATCGTCTAATATTAAAATTTGGATCATGCTATAATTTCTTTTATTTGTTTTTTTAATTGATTCTTCCAATCGTTTTTTTGCGAAGAATAGTACACATAAGACTTGTAATTTTGAGGATAGTCTTTCTTAAGATCAATATCAAAAGCCTCCAACTGTTTACGACCAAATACGTTATACATTGTAACAACAATAACAGGGGTCATAATTTGTCGAAGAAACATTCCTTCAAGAATATATTGACCAGCAGAAGGCTCAGGTAATCCACCACTTGCATCTGTAGACAAATCATAGGTTGACATAGACATATCCAACAATATCAGCGAGTAATCACTCCCGTGTTCAAATATTTCTTCTTGCGCAGAATTATACGATGTACATTGTATAACTTTATAATTAGAAAACTCTTGCTTAAGAAAAGCAAGTATATTACTTGCTTTCTCTTCATAATCTTCAACTAATAATATTTTTTTCATCAACTAGCATGTCTTTTATATTAAACAATACATTAACAACACACTTACCTTCAATAGCTTTAATTGTAAAAGTATTATTCGTGTTACCAAAGTCATATTTTACAATAGTCATAGCCTTCACCAAGCCACTGCCACCTTCCTGCTGTAATTTTGCAATATCATTCATTTTCTTTTCAAAAAGATGATTCAATTCATTTTCTTGAATATTACTTTGAAGATCATTTATCAGTGATATTTTTATTATATCATCATTCAGCATTTGAGAATTGATTTGAAAAATTCTCTGATTTGTTTCCTTGCTGTATTTTAACATATTTGTTAGGAAAATAAAAAATAAATCAAACATAGAAGAACTATATTCAGAACGTATTTGAGCAGGCAGAGACACCATTTTTACATTCATTTCAAATTGAACATCTGAGTAATACCTTGCAGCTTGTTCCATAGTCATGCGAATATGATTCTCAATATCAAAATCTTCAAACTTCGTTTCCTGTCTATGAAACCAGTTTTCTACCTTTGTTAACTTATTGGTCAAAGCTGCTCTTGCATTATTAATTGCCGTTTTTAAATCTGCAGTCAAAGTGTTATGACCAGAAAGAGAATCAATGCAAAGTTCTAATGTTTGCAAATATCTAAATATATCTGGCTTTAATTGATCCGTAATTCTCTCTCTAATAATTTCCAATCGTTTTTCTGTTATTTCCCAAAGATAAGTCATCACACTCTTACAAAATGATTCCCGATCTTGAGTCTTAGATTCAATATCCATCAAGCGATCACATAATTCTTTCGTGTTTACAGCATAATTAAATTCTCCCTGCCTTCCATCGTCTTCATCTACACGAATTTGAATAACAGAATCCTTAAACGTAGATATAAGAAAATCAATATTTTGAGAAAATTTCATTTGTGCTTGATACAAGTTTTTACGCATTTCCGAATCTAAAGAATACTCAACGGACCAATAATCTGAAGGCATATATTGTTGGCCCGACTGATTTAATATAAGATTCAATCGTTCAAAATCGGATCTTAATTCCCCTTCAAATACCCCATGCCGAATTCGTGTACTTAAATATGTTCCTAAACCAAATCTACTTTTCAAGAATGCATATCTAATTACATTAAAAATTTGAAGGGCAACTTCTTCAATCGCATTGTTAGAATAAGTAGCAATATCGTCAATTAAGTCTGCTGCATTGTTATGCGAAAAATCACTACCATTAACTAGTACAAAAACTCTATTACTGCGAGCCAAGGCTGCCTGTTTTTTAAATCTGTCATACAAGTCGTCAATCTTACATAGTTCATATTTCATTATCGCATCTTCATTTACAAAAATCTTACTATCATCTAGTTTTTTCATTCCTCTGTATGCAACTATTTCATGCATTAATTCCGTACACATATTGGAATATAGATCATTTGGGAGAAATTCACTTTTCAGATAGCTGACAATCTTTATTTTTTCATCAAGCACATCTAATGTACTTTTTAGCTTATAGTGATGATACAATAAATCATCTGTGACAAGTAAATATAAAAACAACTCTACTTTCCTATGATCTCTCTTTTTGAGTTTATCCAATAAATCTGACGGATATGTTGCATTTTCATATTTACAATAACTTTCTAATACAAACTGTTTTTGAGGATAGTTCTCTGCATTTAATAAAATAAATATTAGGAAATCAATATCATTTTTTAAACCCTCATATCTTGAATTCTTAATATCCATCATAAATTGTCTTGTATCTACTTTTGACACAAAAGCTTTATTCTCAATATACTTCTCTACATAAAAACGGATAGCTTTTTGTCGATATGCTACCCCCATATTTATGTACGACATAAATGTATATTCAACTGCAGTTTGTACAGTAGGTATATATTCAGTGTTTTTTTCAATTATGGAGTTCCATAACACTATTGCCTTTTCATATTCTTTGTTTTCAAAAGTAATTTTCGCATTATCTACTTCACGTATATAGGCAACAACTTTTGATTCCTCTGTAGTTAATTTCTCTACTCTTCTTTTTTGATATGGAATAACAACTGATCCTTCACCATGTTTTAGCCCCCAATCCAAATAAATCAGCTTTTCTGCATTATCCTCAAAAGTAGTAGTAAAAAGCGGATCAAAACAACTCATAGTTGATAAATGGAGCCACGGATCCTTATCCCACTTTTTCTCTTCTTTTATGTAATAATCTAATCCACATGCAAAACTTAAACCGTACAAGTTTTTGCAACGTTGATACAATAAATCAAGACTCACGGCATTGTCTTGTTCGGTCATAACAGAATAAATCAAACTTGCAATTTCATTCAAAACAGAATCAGCATTATTGGCTATTTGCTTAAAACCATTATTTTTGAACAACAAAGCTCTACAATATAACTTTAGGACATCAAAATGATATGGTTTGTTAGAAATAAATTCTTTACATTCAGAAATCACATCATCATATTCTCCTGTATAATATTTATCAAGTATGGATATAAAATCTTTATCGTAATATTCTTTAGGCAAATTTTCACACTTACTAAGTAAAATATACGGCATCCAACGGCGATCTGAGGTTATGTCATAGAGCATTGTAGCAAAATCACTTACAATACCATCATTGTTTACATTTTTTATTTTATAAGATCGCAGAATATAATCCATCAATATATACCTATCTATCACAGAATTCAAACTTTCCATCATTAATGCGACAGAAAGATCGTCTATGTTATAATTTTGATAATAGTTCAGACGAAATAAATAGTAATTATAGCGATCGTTTTGGAATTCAGTTCTATTTTTCTTATACCGTGAATACAGCTCTGTATCATACTCGTAAGAAGGAACGGAACGTTGACTCCTTGAAAATATATTTGATAATATTATTGGAACAATTCCACGCTTTAAATCTTTATGGATCGTATTAAAATTGCTAATAATTCCAATGGCTTTTGACAGATCATTCTGAAGCCCAGCTATAGTTAGTCGCATCTCATAATACCAAACAGTATATCCTATACTCCTTAAAGATTCTTCTAATAATGATTCCGCTTTCGAATACTCTCCCAAAAGAATGTATTTTTCAATCTTGTCACGTAAAGAAACGAATTGTTTTAAAATGTTTTTATGTTTCTTCAAACACTGTAACACCCAGTTGATTTCAACCTCTACTGATTGAGGTTTATAGAAATAACGATTCCAACCTGTACCAAGTTCTTCTATCCGTTTGGGCACTGTATTTCCCCATATAACACTATTTAAAATAGGGTGTGATTTAAAGAGACTACCCAATGTCAAATTAATCAAAGTATTGTTTCCTGTATACTTCAATGTAAATGCAATCTCTGACCATTTTTTCTTATCACCTTTCATTGAAAGGAAAGCTTCTGTTAGTTGATAATCTTTCCAAGATGACTTAACCTTTGGAGGTAATACTTGAGGAATAAATTGCTTATTTATCATATTACATGTGTAATAATTTACTGTTTAAGTTTCTGCTGTATTATTAGATGCCTATAAAAGTCGTTTAAGCCGTTCCTTCAACAATTCGCCATACTTTTCTTTTAATTCAGCACTTAGGAAAGAGCTTTGAATGACAGTCTCAAACTTGGGCAATAGTTTGACATACTTATTTATCAATCGCTCTACAATCACATTCTCTATACCCAGCGTGGCTGCTGACCTAATAAAATCCTCTCTTTGAAGTTTTTTCTTCCGACCATTCAAGGTCAATGCCAACTCTTCATCATCCTTGGGATTAATGATAGCCGCATTTAATAAATCGTAAGCAGGAGTTAAACGTATCATATCCGCCATCTCATACAAAGAGAAGTTTTTCAAGTGCATGTCGTTATTTCCTGTCAACCAAGAGAAAAGCACCAACTCGAAGAAATTGGTAACATCCATTTTGGGTAAAGACGAGTATTTCAAAACAGCCTTGCCGATACGTTCATAACTGCTCTTGTATTTATGCTCTGTTTGCCTTTCCGTCAGTTGGCACATATCCTCCATCGCAATCTTCTCTCCGGCAGAAGTTCTGTCAATCCGACGGGTAAGATAGCATAGCGTGTCATCAGCCATCCGCATCAGCGTATGAGGAACCACCTCAATACGTGCCACCTCTGCAAGATGCATGGTTAAATCCTCAACCTCAGGCATCATTTCATATTGCGAGGTCTGTGGTTTACAAATATAACCGCCCCATAGACCAACAATAGTCAATCGTTTGCTGCCCTCATGCTCTTTCAAATGCAAGGACAACTTCGGCTGAACACCAGTCAAAGAGGTTTGATCTTGAATGATTTGCAGAGCAAGCTGATCAAGTTGTTCTGTCGTATAATCAAGAACAGGCAATGTTGCTGTTCCGAAGAACTTCTTTAAACAAGCCTGATGCATATCCTTTTCCCCCCTCAGGAGCGGACGATAACAATACAGACAATTACACATGGCTTACCTCCTTTTCTTCCATAGGAACAACACTTACCGCTCCGATACAATCCTTACAGCAGGTCAAGAGCAACGACATCCGGTCAAGAATACTTATGTCAGTATTCCGCAGTGCAACATCCAATAACCATCCTTCAGGAATCAAACCGTCGAAAAATGGGAACAACACAGGACTTGTATATGCATCTGCCTGTAAAGGCAATGTCAGGCTGACAGCCTTTGCCGTTTCAAGAGAGATATATTCTGGTAAATAACGGAATTCATATCCAGCATCGTTTTCAGTCAGAATACCAGCCAATTGGTCTTTATAAAATATATGGGCTTGTCTCATTGATTACTGTTTTTTTGAGTGGCAACCATTTCATAATTAAAGAAGTCAAGAAGTTGATTCACCTTGTCGAGACGTAGCGTCTCTTTGCCTTGTTCAAGGTCTCGCACAAAGCGCAACCCCACCCCCGACTTCAACGAGAGTTCTTCTTGCGTCAGATTATATTGCTTTCGCAACATTTTGACCGTAGTAGAAAGATTATTCATAGCATCATACTTTACACCTCTTCGGGTACAAAGTTAGCACAAATATTCGATATTATATCAGTATGGGTATAATTTATTGGTTTATTATAGCAATTATATCAGACAGGGTATAATCTAATGAAGATTGAGACATTAATATTAAGGCTAAAAACAAATATAACGCATATAGTTTTACACTTTTCTAAGCGAATAAAACAGATTTGTTACACTTTTCCAAACGAATATTACCAATTGTTCTACACTTTTTCAAGCGAATCAAATGTGTATTCTACAAAAGTTCCCTAGTTCTATGATCAATTCTATTATCAAGTACCCTCTTGGGAAGAAAAACCACACCGCAAACCACAGAAATCCCAAGAAAACCACTATCTTTGCGTCCAACAAGCGTTCTGTAACATACCTGCGGAAATGCCCTATCACTCAATACATTGTATCTGATAGCGGACATTCTACAAAAGGGCTAAAAAGAAGCGGTACAACACGTATATGCAAAACAATGAAACACAACGATTTGCATTTGTCCCTACATTCTGTGTATTTGTCAAAACAGAGGTTGTACCGATTAAAATGAATGGCCACTGATAATCAGTGATGTAAATATGCTGCATCGGTAAGTAAGAAGCGCATACTATCATTGCTGCAATAAAATAGATCGTTTAAAGAAATCACTATGCCCATTATAGAAATATCATCCTTAACAGACTCCGGAGTAGAAATATTCAGTACCCTCACCGAAGCTCAATTACGGAATCGTATCGAGCCTGATAAGGGATTGCTTATTGCAGAAAGCCCCAAAGTTATCCATGTAGCTCTGAATGCTGGTTATGAGCCTTTAGCCCTCTTGTGTGAACAGAAGCATATCACTGGTGATGCGGCTGGCATCATTGAACGTTGTGGTGATATACCTGTCTATACCGGTGAAAGAAAGTTACTTGCCACATTGACCGGATATACACTGACGCGCGGTGTCCTCTGTGCCATGCGTCGTCGGGCACTACCAAGTGTAGAGGAGGTGTGTCGGAAAGCTCGACGGATCGTAGTCATTGAGGGCGTGGTAGACGCTACTAATATCGGAGCCATCTTCCGTTCCGCAGCCGCCTTGGGAATAGATGCTATATTATTAACACGCAATTCTTGTGATCCGTTAAACCGACGTGCAGTCAGGGTTTCGATGGGTTCTGTCTTCCTGATACCATGGACTTGGTTGGACGGTTCTCCCAATGAGTTGCGTAAACAGGGTTTCCGTACAGTCGCTATGGCACTCACGGAGAAATCAATCTCTATCGATAATCCTATCTTAGCAACCGAACCCAAGTTAGCCATCGTAATGGGAACAGAGGGGGATGGTCTTCAAAACGAAACAATCAATGAGGCGGACTATGTAGTCCGCATTCCTATGGCAAACGGTGTCGATTCTCTCAATGTAGCCGCCGCATCCGCTATTGCTTTCTGGCAACTTCGCGTTCAAAATGACACAGATCTGCCACCATCACCGGATGATGTACATATATGATTTTACTTATATTCCTACTCACACCTACAATACGTATTTGCGCCACAGGAACAGCGAGGTAACAACTTTTCCATCAATTCACTTCGAAAGAACTCATACAGTTCTTTATGCATGATGTCATATAGTGCCCTAACCCGTTCTTCCTGCTCATCTTCTACATGAATTCCTCCCTGAAAGGGATCTGTAAAGTTGAAAGAAACGTATTTTCTCACTACACCCTGTATTTCCTTTTGCACTTCCTCTGCTTCCGGACAAAGGGTAATGACATAATCCCACGTCTGTTGGGCATACGTCGCAACATCACAGGGCTTTCTACGCGAAAAGTCATATCCATTTTGTTCCATCACTTGGCAAACAACGTCAGGGACAGAATTTCCAGCCAAAATACCGGCAGTACTAATCTTCATCCCTCTACCGAAGGAGTTCAAAATTTCCTGTGCCATACGACTGCGGCACATATCATTATTACTTACTATAAGTATATTCTTCATACACAAATTCTATTTTTATTTATTTCCTGATATAGCTACTTTAATAACTCCATCTAATTTGTTTTCAAAGATACGATAGGCCTCCTCAATCTCATTCAACGGAAATCGATGTGTAATAAGAGGAGTAGTATCAATTTTACCTTCCTCAATCAGCATGAGAATCTCGTTACAATCGCAGCCATCCACTCCACCTGTTTTAAAAACCAAATTCTTGCCATACATATCAGGTAAAGAAAGAAGTTGTGGTTTATCATAGAGGGCTACAATCGTGACAATAGCATTAGGACGGGCACAATCCCAAGCCAAATGGAAGGAATCGTCACTCCCTGCCACTTCCAAAACGACATCTGCACCACCATGGTCACTGTTCTTGAGAACAAAATCCTTGCAGTTTTCCGGTTCAGTCACCAACACATCAGGATAATGCTCGCGGACAAACCGAATTCTTTCAGGAGACTTCTCACAGATAATAATGCGTTTTGGCTTCTTCAGCATCACACACAACAAAGTACAAATCCCGGTAGGTCCGGCACCGATGATAAGAACAGTATCTTCCGCGGTTATTTCCGAGATGCATGCTGCCCAAAAACCTGTTGCAAGCACATCACCGACAAACAAAGCTTGTTCATCACTCACTGTATCCGGAATACGATTCAAACCTTGATCCGCATAAGGAACTCTGACATATTCCGCCTGACCGCCATCAATTCGACAACCTAAAGCCCAACCGCCATTAGGATCAGTACAGTTATTCACATATCCATGCTTACAGAAAAAACACTCACCGCAGAAAGTTTCGACATTCACAGTCACCCTGTCACCAGGCTTCACCGAAGTGACATCAGCCCCTACTTGTTCTACCACACCTACCATCTCATGCCCGACAGTTATTCCGGGCACAGCACGCGGCACACTGCCATGTTTAATATGAAGATCACTGGTGCAGATGCTACCAAGTGTTACACGCACGACTGCATCCCGTGAATCCTTTATTTCCGGTCTTGCTTTCTCCTGCAATTCAAACTTTCCGTGTTCAATATATGTGTATGCAAGCATAATATCCTCCTCGTTCATTAATATATACCTTGCAAAGATAATGATTTCATTGGCAAAACAAATCTCTTTTATCACGTTCAATACTCCCAAACCGAATCTCACTCTATATTTATAACAATACAAAGCTGAATAAAGTCATTCACTGTTTTTTCTACTTCAGTTTTGATATTCTGGAAAATATTCTTACTTTTATATCCAAAATAATAAATAAAAACACCAGCACGACTTATTATATTTACACACAAGCCTATGATAGATACTTCCGAAAATCTGATTATTATAAAAGGTCAAATCAGGACTCCCGAAATAGAAAGCTGCCAGAATTATGATAGCAGCTATAAGATAGTATTCCAAAATGTTCCTAGTGCGTATACTTATAAAGAAGAAAATGTCCTTTGGCTGACTGATCCAGACAAACCGGACCCCAATAATTATCAAATAATCAGTAAAGGGAGAACTTTATCAAACATTAAAGCCTTATCTATTTTCAAAGCCGGATCACACAGCTATTGGCACATTTGTTTTCAGAATGGTAAAGAGTATGATTACAGAGAAAAGGACTTAAAAATTATCGAATCATGCTTGGGAGAGAGTCGTTCGAAAAGTATATTCGAATATTTGAAGAAAGTTGCCGATGCGAACGAATTGAAAGCTGATGACGGAACGAAGCTATTGGCAAAACAATATGAAAAGATTCATTTCATCGCAAACAACAGAGCTATTGCTGTATATCTGAATCCTCAAAAATATAAAATGCAGACCCGGACTACCTCAACCTTGATTTTTCCTTTCGGTTGTAATGCAAGCCAGCAAAAAGCAGTCCAGGCAGCTTTTGAGAATCAAATCAGTGTTGTGCAAGGACCTCCGGGAACCGGAAAGACCCAAACGATTCTGAACATCATTGCCAATATCCTTGTGCGTGGTAAGACTGTTCAGGTAGTATCTAATAATAACTCCGCCATCGTCAATGTACTTGAGAAGTTATCCAAATACGATATGGGATTCATTGTTGCATTGCTTGGCAGCACAGCTAACAAAGAGAAATTCATCGAGAATCAAGAAGAGGAAAAACAATATCCGGAGAACTTTGAGTCATGGCATGATGTGGATGCCGACCAACCTCAATTTCTCGATCAGATACATCATCAGACAGAAGAACTAAAAAGCATATTTTCCAAACAGGAACGCCTTGCCATGGCAAGACAGGAAATACAAGCTTTAAAAATAGAGTGGCAACATTATCAGCAAGAGTTCGGAACAAAAGAATTTACTTTCCAACAACGGAAAAGTTCCAGTTCGGCAGACCTTCTGAATTTATGGAATGAATGTCAACAATTTGCAGAAAAAGAACAATCATCAAGTCTTCGGGGAATAGCAGCTTTTATTCAACGGTTGAAATGGTTCTTCTTTAAATTCAGGAGCAAAACGATTTGTAAAATCCCCGATAAAAATTTCTATAAACGGGAGATGAGTTTGATTATCGCCGACTTCCAAATCTTATTCTACCAAACAAAGTATGCAGAGCTGGAAGCTGAAATAGACACATTAGAAAAGGAACTTGCCAACAAAGATGCAGCAGAAATGGCTAGACAAATGGCTGATACATCAATGAAATATCTAAAGAATCAGTTATTTCAGACCTATGGCAATAATCATGACAAGCCCATCTTTACGCTCCCTGATCTAAGAAATAATTGGCGAGAGGTACAAAAAGAATACCCTATTATATTAAGTACGACCTTTTCATCATTAAGCAGTCTACAGCGAGATGCCGTATATGATTATATCATTATGGACGAAGCATCGCAGGTTTCCGTTGAAACCGGAGCTTTAGCCTTGTCATGTGCTAAAAATGCAATCATTGTCGGCGACACCATGCAACTTCCCAATGTGGTCACGGAAGAAGATAAAGAAAAACTAAACTTTATCGCTAATGCCTGCCTGATTAAACCGGAATATGATTGTGCCAATATGAGTTTTTTGCAATCCATCTGCAAAGTTATTCCAAATGTACCGCAGACCTTGTTACGGGAACATTATCGATGCCATCCCCGAATTATCAACTTCTGTAATCAGAAATTTTATGGTGGAGATCTTGTCATCATGACACGTGATAAAGGAGAAGAGGATGTCATCTGTGCCATACGGACAGCCAAAGGTAACCACTCCCGCAGCCACATGAATCAACGGGAAATAGATGTTATCAAAGAGGAAGTACTACCGAATCTATCTTATGAAACAGATGAAATTGGCGTCATAGCTCCATATAACAAACAAGTAGATGCAGTAAAATCCGCACTTGAAGAGGATATTGATGTCGCAACAGTCCATAAATTTCAGGGAAGAGAAAAGGATGCTATCATTATGACCACTGTCGACGATGTCATCACTTCCTTTTCCGACGATCCCAACCTGCTCAATGTTGCTGTTTCGCGGGCTAAATCACAATTCTATTTAGTCGTATCGGGAAACGAACAACCCAAAGACTGCAATATCAGCGATTTGATTGCTTATATCGAATATAACAATGGTACTGTTTCCACCAGTAAGATTCATTCTATATTCGATTATCTATATGAGCAATATACAGATGCTCGAATTGCCTATTTGAAAAAACACAAGAAAATATCCGAATACGATTCCGAGAATCTTACATTTGCCTTACTCGAAGATATCCTGAAAGAAAATATCAATATGCGTCATTTGAATATCATTTGCCATTTACCACTCTATATGTTGATTCAGGATTATTCTCTATTGAATGAAGAGGAAAGCAAATATGCTGCAAATATAAATACTCATATTGATTTTCTAATTTATAATCGTGTGAGTAAACAACCGGTATTGGCTATTGAAACAGATGGTTATACATTCCACAAATCGGGGACAAGTCAGTCAGAACGCGATATTAAAAAGGATCATATTTTAGAGTTGTACGGAATTCCGTTGGTAAGATTGTCTACTATCGGTAGTAATGAGAAGAAAATTATTGGAGATAAGTTAAGCGAAGTATTAAACTTGCATTAGAATGTTCATTGCAAATCATTTTTTTGTTAGAATAGGAGTTTCTGCATATTCTAACAACCAAAAGAATAAATTTTACTCCAACTATAACAATCACATCAATAATAATGCCTACATTTACTTCTCATTTAAAGTACGACAGCACTATGGAAATTATTTTCTACTTTTGCATCAACCTCATTAAAAGTTTCTAAGAACTTAAAGTGAGTACATAAATAAACATTAATCACAATGACAAAAAACTATCTCATCGTAAAAACATTAATTAAAATGCGGATAAGATACAATACATATAACAATAAGAATCATCTGTTTTACAAAAATAGGCAGATAAATAAACCGCATTTCGACCAAATACTAAGAAATGATCAGGAAAGTATTAGGTTAACAATTCTACGCGACACACTTCTCCCGAAGCTGATGTCAGGAGAACTAAAAATTAACGCAACTGAAGTATTATAGATTACGATGAACAAGTCAATAAACATACTTGATAAAGAATACTGCAATGGGTGAAAGACCTTTGCGGTCGCTATCGTCAAAGCCAAATAAAGGCAGCGGTGAAAGTAAATGTGGAACAGTTGAAATTCAACTGGCTTTTAGGTCGTGACATTGTTGAATTGCACGTAGAAGAACGCTGGGGCGAAAGTGTTATCACTCAATTGAGCAAAGATTTACGTGAAGCTATACCCAATGCAGCTGGTTTGTCAAAGAGCAATATCTACTATTGTAGGAAGTTTTATTTGTTATATAAGGATGCTCTGAAAACTTTCCACCAACTTGGTGGAAAAAATGAAACGGAATTATTCCACCAAGTTGGTGGAATATTTGAAGTCCCATGGAGACACCATTGCTTGATAATGGATAAAGTGAAAGACGATATAGACAAAGCTCTGTTCTATGTTCACCAGACGGTGGAGAACGGCTGGAGTCGTAGTATGCTGCTCAATTTCATTAGCACCGACCTTTATGAGCGGCAGGGCAAGGCACTGACTAACTTTACAAAAACATTGCCCGATGCGATGAGCGACCTTGCACAGGAGTTGACCAAAGACCCCTACAATTTTGCTTTCACGGGTATAACTGGGCGTTACAATGAACGATTGCTCAAAAATGCTCTACTGAATAACATTACCCGATTCCTGATGGAACTAAACTATATCGCACGTTTCATTACTCAATCAATACGATAAACGATACATAAAATAATATTTATATTGCTAAATTTTCCCATTTACAGGGTCTTTACAGAGTCAAGTTCTAAATCAATATAAAAAATACGGTCCTGCTGACCCGTTGCATTACATATCTATGCCGAAGCCTAGGATACAGTGGGGGCATTAACCCTCCACACGGGGACAGAACCGTAATATCGCGAAACTACGAACATATTTTTAATATGTTCGTAGTCGTTTACGACTAAAGGCTCCTTGGCTTCCAGTCGGCAAAATAGACATGTAATGCCCTACAAAGATAAGACTATTTCCTTATAAAGCCAATAAAATCAATGTTTTATTATAAAATAATGCAGAATGGTATATAAAAATCTCAATAAAAAGATACGACCCTGATCCCCCGCTGCATTACAAATCTATTAGCCGCAGCCTAGGATATGAGTGGGGTAATTAACCTACCACACGAGGAACACAGAGCCGTACTATCATTAACTGCAAAGTATATATATACCTGCAACTGACGACAACTAAGGATCTCCTAAGACATATAAACGACTTAAATATTGTAATGCAATACAAAGGTGAACATAAAATCCGAGAAAACCAAAGCACCAAGCATTATTCTTATAGCAAATGCACATTATATATCGCCTAAGATAAAATGACTGATATTTTAAAGAATTGAATCTAAACAGAAAAATCACCTTTGAAACACAATGTAACAAAGGTGATTTATTTGCACTAATTTCATTTCAAGATATTATTCCCAAAAGCTACTCTTTATTTTTCTGCGGTACTTCAATCCCCTCCGGCCATATAGCAGTTGTATAAGCCACAGCATCATTTCCATTACCGGTCAAGTCTTTTGCAATGTTATTTCCTTTACCTTCGTTGAACTTCCAGTAAGCTTTCAAACCAGTAGTTTGGGGATCAACATCATACATATTCCTGTAAATTTCTTCTTGTGAACGGAGCACATTCCATATACGTACTTCACAAATCTCTCCATTTAATTGCCGACTCATATCGTCGGGGTCTCCATAAGAGTGTCCTATCTTAAACATAAAGTCTCCTTTCTTCTGTTTTCCAAGGTTTATGGCTTCCCCATTTCCGTAATCGTCAATGCGGCTCTGCTCTTTACCATCTACATACATAATAGCAGCCTTTGTCTCCGTGTCATAAGTAACGGCAACATGATACCACTCACCAGGTTGCAACAGTTTACCATCATTGGCATTTGGAAATTTCATTTCATTAACCGCAAATTGCAATTGCTGTCTAGGAAAGCCAGAATCACCAAAACGTAACAAACAATATTGCTCAATACCCATAATGGATGAGATTTCAGTAAGAGGATCAAATCTATTCACTCGAACAACAGCTTCGAAAGTAAGTTGCTTCAATCCGTTTACTACATTAGCAGTAGGACTACCGGCAACAAATCCCGGTATCTCAAAATAATTGTTAGCAAGACTGACAGCAGTAGTTATAGCACTGGAACGACGCACTATGTAACAGATATTTTTAGATCCGCCCAATATGCTCATCCCTCCTGATGCTTCTCCAATAGTAACAGGTAATAGAAAGCTAGTGTCAATATCCAAGTCTATCAGGTTGGAAAATTCAATAGTTACCATTTCCGAATCTACACTTCCCTTAGGAATGACAACATGCTGGGTGGAGAACTTATAATACTTAGCATCCAACATTGCATAATTATTCCCTAAACGTGCATTATAATAACTTATCAATGAAGGATCTGTCCGAAAGCTGACATCTATATCCTGCTCAGCAGGATATGCCAATACAGCAGAAATCTGTTGCTGTCCATCCTGTTTAAGATTATTAAATGTAAAATTAGCTATATCCTTCACTTTCGCCGCATCAATATATACACTATTACCAAAAGGAGATTCCTTAGTATAATCTTTGTTGTCACAACCTGTTATTAATAACAGGAAAACCATGACCAAACAATTATTACTTATTTTCATTATATTCTTGTTTTGAATTATCAGACTCATTATATCTTTAGTTTTAAGATTCATTTTATTTCTCACATTCCGGACGGACGTACCCATCCTTTTGAATACACATTATACATCTGGCGCAAAAGCCAGTCCAACGGTTTATAAGTATAAGAATACTCACCGGAAATAAATCCCCAATCATAAGGAGGATAGATGGATTGCCCCCAATAAGCACCATCATCCATCATAGCGTTAATGCCATCTCCTATCGCGATATCGTTCACCATTCCTTCATACATATTTTGCTCATTGGCTGTAAGATCAAACGCATATACAACAATATTATTTTTTTTACGCTTATTCATTTTCCAATCCACCATCCTATATTGCGATTTATCTCTCAAAGGATTTTCTCCTTTTTCATATAATGGAATAACCAAACTTCCATAACATTCCGGTGCCAGCCCTATAATAGGTTTACGAGTATATTCACTATAAGGATGCTCTGCGTCCCATGGTTCTATAATCTGTACCACTTCTTTTCCACTATCATACGCATGCCACGCATAGTCTATATACTTACCTACCTCAATGCCGCCACATCGATTTACATCATAAAAATATTCAGTAGCTTCTCCCTTATCAACAACTGTCAGCAACTTTTCAGGAAGTGCATCCCGCAATGCTTTTATTAGTTTAGGATAAGAGACTGTATTCATAGCAAACATACCTTCCTTGTTATAAGTACTCACTTTGTCCCAGAGATTTATTCCATCCAAACGATAAAGTTCTACCACATTTTTCACCTGTTGAACAAAATCTGCAAGCTGCATATCGTTTAAATTACAAAAGCCAAACCCTTTATTACCATTTTCAATGCTAAGACATACTTTACGTCCGTGTTCCTGAAGCGGACGAATAAACTTATCCGCCTTTTCCAACACATCACGTATGTCACTACTCAAATTGAGCAGTGCACGTCCTGTTGCAGACTCATAGTCCATTGTCACAATTCGTAGATTCACGATACTACCTATATTATGTAAAGCTTGAGTATAATCTATCTGATTAATTTTTTGAATTCCATAAACATCAGCTATCAACGGTTGATAAGTTGAAGTATTCACATAGAAAACAACAAATGCATCAGGTAGCATTGGCGGCATATCTATTTGTTCATACTGGTTATTAGGATAACAAGTCGTTATTCTTTTCCGAATATTTACAATATAATAAAGCACCTGTTTCTTAGTATCCACCTTTACTCCTGTAGGTATTTCTTCCATAGTTAATGGCAAAAGATATGGAGTATCAGTATTCAGTCCGGCTGTGGATATAGTAAATTTGATTTTGGCAGATTTTTGTTCTCCAGCATCTATTGAAAGAACTCCGCCATTTTCGAACTGCACATTCCCAGCCGGCAATGTATTCAATTTGGAATTGTTTTCCTCATTATAATCTTCTACAAGCTTCTCGTTTACAACGGCTGTGACAGTCAACCTGCTTCCGGCTGATTGTGACAGTGAATAGAATATTTCCTCTGTGGCAGATTCGTCCCCTTCCGTCAACTCAATAAATGCTTTATTAGTCAATGTAGTTGTGTTACGCAGGGCACCTGCAATATTATCCATAGCCGTCTCGTCAGGCATTCTGTCCGCATTCATTGAGATAGTCTCTTCGGTACACCCTGTTACTCCTATTTTCAGTAACAATACTAATATAAAATGTATGATAAGATTCTTTTTCATATTAATTCTTTTTTATTTCGATGGGTTCATTAGTTGAATAGCCGTTCGTGTAATCTCGTAATTCCTTATCGGGCTATAATAATCATTGCCTATAGCATAAATTCCCAATCCAGCTAATGGACCAAGAGCAACCACACGGTCAGTCATTAAAGTTACAGCCTCTTGTTTTACACCAGTCTCATCAATTACTTGTCCGCCCATTTGAACAGATAACAATAATTTATCTTTAGACAATAAACTATTGGCAAGAATCCCCGTCACCTGCAATTTCAAATCGGTTACATTGGTCAACTCTGCAGTATTCAACACAATATAATTCAATTTGTCAAAGTCTGCTTCATCAACGAAAGCCGGATTTCCTTCCAATACCAATAATTTATCCTGTCCCGTAGCAGTAGATAATTTAGAAACAATCAGCCGTGATTTCTCTTTATACGATGCCAATTCAGCATCAGTTCCATTATAGAGCGGAAGACCGGTAAAAGCAAATCCGTCCAGATTGAGTTCGGCCGACGTAGCAATTTCTTTATCCAACCAACTATTTAATGCCGTGATATCTGTTAAGGAAGAGGCGTGAGCTACATAATCTATCAAATAAAGCACCCGGATACTCTTTTCCTGCAATAGAGGGATATCCTCCCGATCATAATCAGAGATTTGGTGAGAATTACCCAAGGTCACAATATCCAACGAATCCGGCAATGCCCGAAGATAACTACCTTCATTTAGCGATTTTTCCGGAGAATTATCAAAGTGCGCATATGACAAGTAATGTTTACTTTGTTTGTAGGTACGTAATGCCTGCATATAACGCGCCCATAGTTCCGGATTCTGTTCTTTCGCACTATTAATATCAATATCTACAATTTCAGGTTCATTCCAGTCATCACAAGCAACAGGCAATAAAAAAGCCGTTAAAAACAGAAGACTATAAATGAATTGTTTATATATTATTGTTTTCATATAAATTCTTTTTCATTCTTTTATTCGTATTCAAACTCTCTCGTCAATTGAGATAAGATTTCTTATCCCACCACAATCTCGTTCCCCCATTGTCAGGACCTCCTAACATACCTATCGCCAAATTGATATTCGAAAGATTTTCAGTATATTCTGTAGGCGGATACCACAAACGACGGATCATATGCTCGGAACTGATGCTACCACCACTTTTGTTTTCTATAACCGGCATAAGATGAGGATATCCTGTACGGCGGAGTTCACTCCATGACTCAACACCTAAAGGGAAATTAGCAATCCATTTTTGAGTGATGATACGTTCAAGATTACGTTCAAAATTATCCGCACCATCTTCCCAAGCAATAGTAATAGTACTTCTCGGACCTTCCCAATCAGTATAGGCAAATGTCGGATCATTGTACGCTTCCGGAGTGTCAGTCGAATTCTCCGCATAGGTTTCAGAGCCCGACAGACCATATTGTTCAAAAGAAAGAGCTATCGCCATATTATATAAATCTTTAGCTTCCCCACCCATATTCCAGCCTCGCAAGGCACCTTCGGCACGTAAGAAAGTGATTTCTGCGGCATTCATCCATAAAAAAGGACTGGTACTGCTGATAATCGGTATGCTGTATGCATTTACCATCTCATCCTTGGTAGTCACATCAATGCCAATACGAATACCCGCGTATCCATCAACCTCTTGCGGTTGGAAGTTTTCATCATATACAATCATTTTCACTGTAGTGAACATCTTTTCCCGACGCGGATCTTTATAACCATTCATATATGAGATAATATCAGCCCCCGCACGCTGGTCATTCCAGTCATTAAAAATCATAGCAACCCTATTTTCTTCCACTTTCAAGAAAGCGTTATCATTTATTTCCGTCATTACGCCTGCCGTTACAGCTTCTTCGGCTATTCGTTGTATTTCCGCCTGCATTTCCGGTACATAAGTCAAGCGCATGGTCATACGCAATTTGAGTGAATTAGTAAATTTGAGCCATTTGGAAAGATCGCCTTGATATACATCATCAAATTTACGAAAAGCTTCCGCACTCAAATTGAGATTATCCCTAAGGACATCACTCACTTCGTCCAATTCACTGAACATTTGCTTATATACCTCTTCCTGCGAATCATAAGGTACGGTAAGAGAAATCTTACCTGTTTTAGAAATGATTTTTGAATAAGGAATCGGACCGTACATATCTGTCACACGCTGCATGATGACCACACGAAACAGTTTCCCCAGTGCCAACGCCACAGGATCGTCTGTTTTATCCAACAAGTCCCGATAAAACGGATAAGTACGGGTGACTAAATCTGAAAAAGGAGCTTCTTGCCAATCTATTGGTGGATTATACGTTTCAAACTTAGCCGTCCATTCTACAGTACAACCAATGTAACCGGCAAACGCACCTGCGCCAAGTGCTTCAACAAACTGATAGAGATGTTCTTCCGTAGGAATCACCAACCCTTGTAATCCTTTAAGACTGGCGCCTACGTTATAACTTTCACGCCCCAGCTCTTCTTTGTCAACCTGATAATCCTTCCGGTTGACTTTATCGAAATTATCCGTACAAGCGTAACCGACAATAAGCAATAGCGCTAGCGAAAGCAATTTTATGGTAGATGTTATATATTTCATAGTGACTACTTTTTATCTGTTAAAAGTTGATTTTCACATTCAAACCGACATTACGGGTACTCGGCAACATGAAAAAGTCGATCCCTTGATAATAGTTACCAGTCGTTGCAACGGCTTCCGGATCAAAAGGAGCTTTATTATAAATCATACAGAGATTGCGTCCCACAACAGACAACTGAATATCGCATACATCATGCAACCATTTACGTGGAAGCGTGTAACCGATAGCCGCCTCCTGCAATCGAATATTGGTAGCACTATAAGTATAATACTGTGGCAGACCACTTTGTGAACCGATAGCCGTGAACCATGTCTGCGCATCCACCCTATTACGTCCATTCACTAATACCCCACCATTATCACGGGCAACCGCCGAACTTTCAGATACCCCATATTGATCCATGGCCGCTGCAGTAGCCGAATAAACAATACCGCCTATACGTGCAGTAACTAAAGCACTGATATTAAACCCTTTCCATGAAAACTGATTGTTCCATGCCAAATTACATTTAGGGAAAACACTTCCTAATTTAATATCAGGTCGATTATTCACTGTTACTAATGTACCCGCAGGAGAAATTTCTACCATTCCATTGTCGTCCCGCTTCAAATCAGACTGTGTGTAAAGGTCACCCAGCGAACCTCCTGTTTTCAATATGAATCTGGCCTTTCCGAGTCCGCCTACATCCAGCCGATCTTTATTTATAGGCTCACCAGTCTCCGGATGTATATAGTCCTTTACCAATTCTATAATTTTGTTCTTGTTATGGCTTAATGTAAAATTACTTTGCCAGCGAAAATCTTTCTTCCATGTATGTCCGTAACCAAATGAAAGCTCTACTCCCTGGTTACGTACATATCCTGTTTGAAGGTAAATGGTAGTATATCCGGATGATACGGAAATTTTCGGATCGAACGTCTGATTAAACGTATTAGCCAAATACCATGACAAACTGAGATTAAAGTCCTTGAAAAGCCGCATATCCAAGCCTAATTCCCATGAATCGGTCCGTTCAGGTTTAAGGTCACCAATGGGATAATGTGTTTTCGGCTTCCACGTTTGAGTAGTTTCGTCATACTCAAAAGTAGGCGATGTCAAGTTACGAGGATAAGGCATACCCACCGAACTAAACGAACTGCGCACTTTCAGATAATCAACGAAAGAAGGTAGTTTCACCATTTCAGAGACGACAGCCGAAAGTCCAATTGACGGATAAAAGAAACAAGTAGAAGATGAGTTTGCCAACTGTGACGCCCAGTCATTACGTCCGGTCAGCGTAAGATAAAGCATACTCTTCCACCCTACTTCAGCACTGGCAAATATAGACTGCGTCTGTTCTTCCCATTCATCCTGACGTGCTTTTTTCTGCGTATTGTCAAGATCAAACACATTAAAAACATTGGGAATACCATTGGCACGTATCGGCCCACGATAACTCAATTCGTCATACTTATTATCTACGATGCTCGCCCCGATATTGACCACAATAGAATAATCACCCAAACGTTTATTTATATTTGCCAACGCATCAGCATACACTTGTGTTTCGTCAGGTTTAGATATAGCATAAAATCCCTGTGCACTACCTTCAGTAAGAGTAGTATTGGAACTTGCATATAATTTTTGTTCATATTTGGTACTGGAATTATCAACCCGAACACGCCCTGAAATATTCAGCCAGTCTGTAATATCATAACTTAAAGAGACAGACAGCATATAACGCTTCTTGTCATTCGTCCGTAAATTGCGATAAGCGATCCAATAAGGATTCTGCATCCGCAAGTCTCCTTCCCCTTGAGGCCAAAACATAGTTTTAATCTTACGGGCCGGATCCCAACGTTCGAACACTTTTATCAAATTAAAGTCGTCGCCACGTGGAAACAAATAAACAGGAACTATCGGATTTGAGTAAGCACCTTGATTAGTCATATTGCGGTCATTCTGAATAATATAACTTGCACCTACATCAAGCTTCATCCTGTCATTCAGAAAGTTTGTAGTGTTACGGAAGGTGAAATTAAAACGGTTGTAACGGTTGTTTGGTACAATCCCTTCCGAATTAACCGCAGCAGCAGAAAAGAAGGTCTGATTCTTATCTGTTCCCGTTGATAATGTAATGGAATTGGTATAAGTTATCCCCGTATCAAAGAAATCACGTGGTTCATAGTTTCTACGAGATGCGTCATTTAATAAAGTCCCCCAACTCAACGTAGTAGAATTACCTGCTTTTCCCGAACTGCCTGTACCATAGCGATTTTGAAAATGTGGAAGTACGAATGGTTTAGCGAATTCGGTATTACTAGACACAGAAACCTGCAATTTACCAACTTTGCCACGTTTCGTATTAATAACGATGGCTCCATTTGCCGCATTACTTCCATAAAGGGCGGCAGCTGCTGCTCCAGTCAGCACTGAGATACTTTCAATGTCATCCGGATTGATGTCGGCAATGCTCTCAGTCACTCCCTGTGAACCATTCTCCATACTACCGCCACCTCCGAAATTAAACATGGGAATACCGTCAATAACATACAATGCATTACTGCTTTGTTCTATCGACTTTGTACCACGCATCACCACCTTGCTAGCTCCACCTACTCCTGAAGAACTACTGTTTATATTAACTCCTGCGACTTTACCATTCAGGCTATTAATAAAGTTTGCATCCTTGACATTTGTCAACTGGTCGGATTTTACCTGTTGTACATTGTAACTCAGAGCCTTTTGTTCCCTCTTGATACCCAAGGCAGTTACAACTACTTCATTTAGCGCCTCTACGTTAGCAGACATTTGTATATTGTACACATTCTTATCTGCTATTTTTACATAAGACGAAATATAGCCAATATAAGTAAAGCTTAATATACTACCTATAGAAGCTTTTATGACGTACTTACCCTCCAAATCAGTAACAGTTCCATCATCAGTCCCTTCTACCCGTATATTTACTCCTATCAGTGGTTCATTTTTCTCATCAACAACCCTTCCTGTTACCTGTTTAACAACCACAGTTCCAGTCTTTGGTTGAGGAATAATATTAATATAATTTCTTTTAATTCCATAAGTAAATCCTGTTCCTTTAAGGATAATCGAGAGGGCTTTTTCCAAATCAATATTTTTCAAATTGAGATTGATAGCCGGTTTATCAATTAATTGCGAATCGTTATATCCTACTGAAAGCTTTGATTGCTTCTCCACTTCTTTCAGTGCTTCAATAACAGTTATATTTTCTTTTTGAATAGTAATTTTCATACCACCTTGGGCAAAAGCTGTAGCTTGTATTACAACCATAAATAAAAACAACACAAATCTTATCCCTTTTGCCTTCTTATCATTTTTCAATGTATAACTGTGTAACATGAATTTTAAGTATTAGTTTGCTAACTTTTTTATTCGCAACACATGTCTATCTGTTTTAATTTTCGATTTCATATCCAAGGCAGGAAGATTCCTGGCATAGATACTTTTTCACATATATCTTTATTATTAAGCAGTGCCTATCAACAAATGAAAGGCATCTGCAGTTTGTATATTCAGGTTAATTTATAAAAGACCGGAAGTGTCCTTCTCTGAAAGTCTATCACTTCCAGTCTTCAATTCATTCACATGGAGCGTCCTGATATCTTAATAATTCTTCGCATAGATAGTCGTCGTACGAGATACGGTCTTGCCTCCCCAAACTCTTGAAGCAAAGTTATTCATTAAGCTTGTTTGACCGGACTCGCGTAGATTGAACATCATAATGGCGCCATAGCCACTATAATTTGCAGCGCTACTTTGTATCACACCTGCACTTGGTCTACCATCCGTACAGTGTATTGACATCTTTGCCCATTTGCTATTCCCTAATCCGGCCGGAGTACTCCAATCCGCCCCGAAATCAGGCCACATGTAACTAATGGCATTCATTGTAGTCGCATCAAAATTTGTATAACCACCAAAACTGAATACTGTAATCAGTTTATCAGGCAACAACTGACGCACTCTTTTTACAAGATTTCCAAAAATCGTAGTACTTGGTGAAGGTAAATTAGAAGGTGCCTTCCAATAGTCTGCATATTCATCATCAAAATCCACACCATCTAAATTGTATTGCTTAACACAAGCGGCAATCTGTTGTGCAAAACTTTCAATCATAGCCGGTGTCAAGTTACAGAACCCCACTCCGGTGTGATCACCCAACAGCCCTAAAGAGACTCTGATACCTTTCTGTTGTAAAGGAGCGATAAGCGTACCGGCATTGGTCAATATATGAGACTGATTATTGTTATGATACAATTGAACAGTACTAGCCGCACCCCGAATATTAGAAGCAAACAGAATCACATTATCAATCACCTGCTCTTGCGGATCCGTACCTGTAAAATAGTACTCTCCTGCATTTAGAGGATTTACATCATTAGTTTCAATATAAGTAGTCAACTTCGGCATCTTGTCGCTGACGCCGCAAGTAGTTGGCGAAATACCTTGTTGTTGTGCCTCTCCCATGTAGTCATCACTACTGCAACTTATGATCAAAGTTCCTGCCACCATTGCTACAACGAGTAACAAGAAGTATTTCAAATTTTTCATATAGTATTACTTTTTATATGGTTACTATTTTGCTTAGGTAATGCGTTCTAAAAGCTTAATAATTCCTCCTTTCTCCGTTTTAGTTATTCGACATACCTTCCACCGCTTTAACTTTCTAATATCAAAATTATTTCTGCATAATATAGCATTTATCATGTTCTATCTTAAAACATAAATCTCCTGCTACATCAACAATAACATCCATAACTTCAGACAAAGGTGGATTATCTTTAAACCTGAAACTATAACGATCATTCTTTAAGCTATGCTGATTATAAAAGAACTTACAATCGTACTTACGTTCCAATATCGTTATAATCTCCGTTATAGTCTTTCGATTAAATACCAACTCACCTTTTTGCCATGCTGTCACATCTTTCATATCAGGATAAGTCAGAGTATCTTGACGGCTCTTCCTATTATACACCAATTGTTCATTTGGCTTAAGCAACTTCTTTTTGCCCAAGTCGTCAAATTCCACAAGAACACTCCCTGTTATTAGAGTTGTAAAAACATTATTATCTTCAGTATATGCGGATACATTAAACTCGGTTCCCAAAGCTGTTATTTGAAAATCATTGGTTTTGACAATAAACGGTTTGTTTTTATTAGCTTTTACTTTAAAATTAGCTTCGCCAATTAGAAAAACACTACGGTACTTTCCTGTAAATTGTTCGGGATATAATAACATACTCCTCGAATTCATGCTTACCCGACTTCCGTCAGGCAAAAAAAATGTCTTCATCTGAGTGCCCGATATGCATTGCTGAGTTATTCCTGAATCGTCTTTTTCTGCCTTACAAAGCAGATATCCTAAAGATATAGATACTATTAATAATATAACAGCTACCGATTGCCACAATCGCATAAACAGTTTTTTATCGGACTTTTGTTGAGGTTGAACATGTGTAAGATTGTTATCTAACTTCCAACGTTCCAGTGATTTCTCCAGGTCGAATACTTTTCCTTTTTTTCTTGCTTCTAGATAAAGCTCCTGTAATGCTTCATCCTTTTCTTTTTCATATTCATTATCAACCAACCACCTGTAAAACATTTGATTTGTTTGTTCCGAATAATTATGTCGGGCAAAAAGGGATAATATTTTCTGAAAATAATTCTTCATGTTATCATTATATTAGATTTTGAAATTTCATATATAACGATTGAAACATTCCAGCTACTTAAAGAAAATACAGGAAAAATAAAATTAAAATGATTCTCTTTAAAACTTGAAGCGACAAATATATCTGATGCTCTATTGTACGAACAGAAAGATGTAAGGATAATGCAATCTCCTGATTGCTCATATTATTGAAACGGCTCATCTCAAAAATCCTTCTGCGACGTTCAGGAAAGTTTTCAAGAGCCATTCTTATTATTAGTTGCATTTCTTTATAATAAAGCGAATTTAACGGATCTGAGAAGCCTAACAAATCCTTAATTGTACTTTTCTTTATTTGTTCCTCCCGATAATCATTTTCCAGTCTTTTGTGCTTGATAAAATCAAATGCAACATTTTTTGCCATAGCGTATATATACCCTTCTTTTCCATCATTATTTTGCCACGTCTCAAAATTAGTCCATAATTTGGTAAATACATCTTGAGCCAAATCTTCCGCATCTGCTTCCGATTTAAGAAACATATTGATAAAAAACTTCACTGAAGAGAAATGAGCTCTAAATATCATTTCAAACTGTTCTACTAAACAATGGTCTTGATTCATATAAGGTTACACTTTTGTTTGTGTTACCTTACAAAGATAGAGTAACTTATCTAGAATTGAAAGTAATAATGGTTTTATTTTTAATAAAACATTACCATATCGTTACAATTAAATTCTAATCCCTAAATCCAACTCAAAAATAAAATAACTTCTACTTTTTTAGACATTCTTTTGAGAAACAACTTAAAAATTCTAGCATACTCGTCTATCACGAACACTTTTTTCGATTAATTAAAAACTACATACGTACCATTATGAGAACAAATATTTGCCGAAAGGTTGGACTATTTGTTCTTTGGATGATTTAGCTACTTTTGGGGGAGGAAAAACGCCCTCAATGGATAACAGAAAGTATTGGAATAATGCTAAGCATCTATGGATAACATCAAAAGACATGAAGTTTGCTCATATAGCAGATTCCTTGTTGAAAATTTCCGATGCAGCATTAGATCAAATGACAATTTACGGTAAAGGCACATTATTAATAGTGACAAGAAGTGGAATATTACGTCATACATTCCCCATTGCAATTTTAGATACAGAAGCGACCGTTAATCAAGATGTAAAGGCGATTTCATGTGTTTTATCACATATTCACACATACTTGTATTATGTGATAAAAGCTCAAGAGCAGGTGATTCTTAAAGATTATCATAAAGATGGTACTACCGTTGATAGTATAGATTTTGATAAATTTAAGAAGTTGATAGTACCATTACCTCCATTATCTGAACAATACCGTATCGTAGAAGAGATTGAACATTGGTTTGCTTTGATTGACCAAATAGAGCAAGGAAAAACCGATTTACAGACAACTATCAAGCAAATTAAGGGTAAAATCCTTGACCTCGCCATTCACGGCAAACTCGTGCCTCAAGACCCGAATGACGAATCTGCCATTGAACTGTTGAAGCGCATAAATCCCGACTTCACACCTTGTGATAACAGACATAGTGGGAAGTTGCCTTATGAAATACCTAAGACATGGGTATGGTGTAGCCATAATTCTATCTTAGATATATCTGGAGGATCACAACCTGCAAAGAGTTATTTTGAAACTATACTTAAACCAAATTACATTAGACTTTATCAGATTAGAGATTATGGAGAGTCTCCTGTACCTGTTTATATCCCAATTAATCTTGCTTCAAAACAAACCAAAAAAGGAGATATATTATTAGCACGTTATGGTGGTTCTTTAGGAAAAGTGTTTTATGCTGAACAAGGGGCTTATAATGTGGCAATGGCAAAAGTTATCTTTAAATTTGAAAATCTCATATACAAGGAGTTTGCATACTATTATTATTTATCTGACCTATATCAAGGAAAACTAAAAGAAATTTCAAGGACGGCCCAAACAGGATTTAATATTACAGACTTTAATGATATGTATTTTCCACTCCCCCCTATCAACGAGCAACAACGCATCGTTCAAAAGATGGAAGAACTTTTTTCATCCCTTGATGATATTCAAAAAAACTTAGAAGTGTAATTAATTACACTTCTAAGAATAGATAAAATTTACCAATTTACTACTTTGTCCACAATTTTTTGCTGTTCACTGGCTGTTCGACGAAGATAGATACGAGTAGTTTCAATACTTTCATGTCCCATAAGGTCGGCAAGTAGGGCAAGGTCATTGAATCGGTCAAGGAAGTTCTTGGCAAAACGATGACGGAATGAATGAGGATAAACCACTTCCTTATTCATTCCGTATTTTTCCGCAAAATGTTTCAGTTGTTGGGCTATGCCACGTGTTGTAATACGTTCTCCAAATCGGTTTAAGAATATATAGCCGGAAATAAGGCCTTTTTCTTTGAGCCATTTCGTAGCTTCTGTACGCAAATTTTTCGGAATATATAAACGACGTATTTTTCCACCTTTACTGTAAAGATCAAGATGACCAACATGTACATGCTCAGCTTTGATGTGAAGCAATTCACTGACACGTGCGCCTGTGGCAGCCATAAACCATACGATAAAATACCACTCATTATAACCATCGGTTTTTAAGCGTGTTTTTAGAAATTTGTAGTCTGCATCGCTAATGACGTTTTCCAAAAAGTTCTTCTGCTGCACTTTGACGAACTTTACCTTCAGTTTTTCCTGTTTTGTAAATTCCAAATACTTGTTGATACCTTGCAATCGTAGATTTACCGTCTGCGGTTTGAAGTTCTCCACCAGATACCCTTTATATGTTAAAAGGTTCTTTTTGTTGAGGTTGTGTCAAAACGCTGACACAGCCTTTTTTTATGCGCAAAGCCCAGACTTTCTCAAGCCCGGGCTTTGTTATTACCCAAAGTTTTCGTATCTTTAGGTATAAAGTTTTTCGTTA
>NZ_JAPQKZ010000051.1:0-42889 GCF_027257075.1 Bacteroides sp. LFL-34
ATGCTGGGAACACATAAATCAAAGAAATCTTCAAAAGATCGCAGCTTAAAGAAAGTGAACAGATTTGTATAGTGATGAACAAAAAAAGAGGTGCATCGTGCATTACGACACACCTCCTTGTTATTCGAACTCCTATTTGGCATTATCTCATTGCCATGGAATGTCTTGTTCAATATCTTCTCCCATTTCTCCTGATTCGACTTCAATTCCTATGTCACTAGGTGTTCCTATATGTTCAATATTGGTTAGTGCGATAGAATGGGTATAGTTTCTCTTGAATGTGATACTGCTACTGATGATTGTCTTTTCTTCTGCTCCTGGAGTCTCTTCCCAAAATACTTCCACTTTTACATTCTCTGTTAAATGTTGATTATCACCAGTAGGTATATTGGCAGTGAGATTTCTCATGCTGACCATTTTTAATTCAGATTCAACAGTCTTATGAATATCTGCATTAGCATTCAAATAGATGCTTGGTGCGTCTTCAAGTTTTATTCTAAGACGTCCTTTCTCTAAACCTGTTTGTTTGAATTTTACTCCGAAAAAACGGCGATAGAGCATGATGTGATTTTGCATGCCATCTGTCACTTCCACTTTATCGTTTAATCCATGATAACGTTCGATGAACGGGCGGTTGCAGGCGTCTTGTGATCCGTTTCTCGTTTGTATTCTCGGGTTTTCAATGTTGTATAAGAATTTGATTCCATCTGCTTGTTCGGCAGTCAGGAATTTGTTCAGGCATTCCCCTTTGATTTTTCCGCTACGTTCCAAATCGAAAGGGGCTCCGAAGAAGCCTTTTTCGTCTTTTATGATTGAGTCCTTTGCATTTGCAATCATAGAGCAAGAGATGCGGTAAGTGTATCCATCAATAACTTTTATTTTTAGGTTATTGGGATCTTTCGCCTTGTCTAACTGGAAAATACCATAAGCGTATGGTTTTGAAGATGGATTCTGTCCCTCTTTGGGTGTCATGGTAATGGCGATTCCCACTAATGTTTCACTTTCATTAATTTTGGTTGGAGTTGTAGCACGTGCCATGGGCAGTTCGGTTGAGAGGTAGTCTCCGTCCAGTTGTAAGTTAAGTTCGGAATACGTAGTAGGAGGTGCCTGATACAGATCTTTCTCCTTAATACATGATTGTAGAGTAAAAGCTGTGAATAGACAGCCTGCGATCATAAGATGTTTGATTTTCATATGAATCTTTTTTAGTAGTTGTTGAGTATGATAATTATTTCCCTATTTCTTGTTCTGATTCTTCCATTTCTGCTTCTTCACCAAAAGAGATAGTAGCATCCCCTATATGCTCATCTATCTTGACTATTTTGATTATGTTCTTTTTGTTTCTTTTCATTTTAATACTCTGATTGGTATATAGAGAATACCATTTCTCTTCATTGGCCGGGCGGTAGGAAATAGTGAAAGCGATTGTTTCTTCTTCCTTAAGTTTGGCCGTATAATAGTTGGATATATCGTACATAGAGATAATTCGTTCCTCCGTCCGGGATGTTCCATCTTTGGAATATAGTAGATAAAATGGAGCAACGTCCGCTGCTTTAATTTTGATGGAGTCACCCGGTGCAAGTTCGTCTGTAACGAATTGTATAGAATAATAAGCACGTTTCAATGTCATTGAAACGGAGGTATTCATATTGGGATTTGAAAAGTCCAATTGCTCACTGCCGAAAAAGCGTCTGACGGTAGGGTGAGTACTAGTACTATCGCATTTTATATGCATTTCTCCTTTGTAAATATGTTGGTGAAATGCCCCATTGATATTCAGGGGATTGATTGAAATCTTTAAATCGTTGTTGACTAACCCGTTCACCTCTTTCTGCAGAGTAGATGAAAAAGGAAGTCCATAAAGTATGCTGTCACTTTGTATTGTATAATATGGGCGGTCTTTATATCCCAGGAAGCTGCAGTCAAAGCGATACACATATCCTTCGATTAACCCGATTTCTACTCGATATGGATTATCGAAAAGGCCTGAAGCATAGGGCTGAAAAGAAGTCAGGCCTTTTCCTTTCCAAAAAACATTAACTGCATATATTCCGTCAGCCACCGTGGAGGTGGAACGGCTTAAAGGTTGTTCGGCTACTTCAAGAAAAGGAGCTATATTTAAACTGACATTAAACTTTCTGCCGACAGGAAATGACGGTGTACTGTTTACTTCAGGTTCATTCTTACTGCTCTCACAAGATATAATTGAGAATGTTAAAAATATGAGTATAAGGTTCCAATGTTTTAGTAGCATGGGGATTATATTGTTTGTTTAGAGGGCAAATATACTGCTATTAATAGTTTTTTGCAAATAAAGTCCCTGTATTTATGTTGCAGATGTCTATCTATAATACATTATATAACTGAAAATAAAAGCGCTTATCTTCACTAAAGAAGCTAATATTCTACCTGAATAAGAGCTTCATTTGGGTGCAGAAATGAGGTAAACTCATACAATTATAATTCAAAAAAACTTCCGTAAACATTCTCAACTATACTTATCCCTATGAGAAAAAATACTCATAGGGATGAGAAGAAATACTCATTACAATGAGAACTTTTTCTCATTGCAGTGAGAATATCCCCTTGCTAGAATAGGATGAAACAGTTTATTACCGTGCAGTCATGAACAAGATTCACCTCTGTGTACTCTGTGGTGAAAACCGTACAGAAACAAGCTAATTTTAGTCTAAAATCGGATAAAACAGAAATTCTTATTATTAATTATTCAATGTATAGATAGTCATAATGTACTACTGGTTTCTTTCCATGCTTGCCAATCGCTTCTTGTGCCTGTTTGGAGTCACAGTTCACTTTTCCAACGCCAACCTGGTTTCCTTGAAAGTCCATGATACGTACAATGTCATCTTTCTCAAATTCACCTTCAATATGAGTGATTCCGATGGGGAGGATACTGACAGCCTTTTCAGAGTTTAGAACTTCTGTCGCACATTCGTTGATGTGAATTTCCCCTTTGGCAAACCCTTCACTATGGGCAATCCACTTTTTGACGCTGGATACCGGTTCGTCTGATGGTATAAAACGTGTACAAAGAGTTTCTTCAGGATGCTGTAATAAATCTACCAGAATATTATCCCGCTTCCCGTTGGCAATAATCACTGTAATTCCTTCATCAGCAACTTTGCGGGCAATATTGGTTTTCGTCAACATCCCCCCCCGTCCGAAACTGGACTTAGTTGTCTGAATATAGTTGGATAAGTCTTTGCCGTGACCGATCTCCCGGATAACAGAAGAGTTTGGATCGGAAGGAGAACCATTGTAAATCCCATCAATATTACTTAGGATAATGAGTGCCTGCGTGTCCATCATCGAAGCGATGAGTCCGGACAATTCATCATTATCGGTGAACATCAGCTCACTGACGGAAATCGTATCGTTTTCGTTGACAATAGGAATGACATTATTTTCAAGCATTACCGTCATGCAATTTTTCTGATTCAGATAATGGCGGCGAGTTCCAAAACTTTCCTTCGTTGTCAGTACCTGGCCGACAGGTATATTGTGCTCACGGAAAAGTTCGTAGTAACGGTTGATTAGTTTGGCCTGACCCACAGCAGAAAATAATTGGCGCTGATCTACACTATCGAGTTTTTTCTGCGGATGCACTTCACTGCGTCCGGAAGCAACAGCTCCCGAAGAAATCAAAATGATTTCTACCCCGGACTTATGTAATTCCGCTATCTGGTCAACAAGTGCCGACATACGGGTAACGTCCAGCGTTCCGTCGCGGCGTGTCAATACATTGCTTCCTACTTTTACTGCGATTCGTGTAAATTCCTGTTTCATCCTTACTAACGATTTGAAAGCACAAATATAGAGCTTTTTGCCGATATGCTACCTAAACAGGCTAAAAAGAATTATCTTTGCAGCCAGATAGAGAAAAGATAAACAATGAAACATACAAATCCACAAGTAGAACAGATGACCTCCTTCATCGTAATGGATGTGTTGGAGAGGGCAAACGAATTACAGAAACAAGGTGTTGATATTATTCATTTGGAAGTTGGTGAACCCGATTTTGATGTACCGTCTTGTGTGTCGGAAGCAGCAAAAGCGGCTTATGATCGTCATCTTACTCACTATACACATTCTTTGGGGGACCCGGAACTCCGGCGGGAAATTGCTGCTTTTTATCTACGGGAATATGGAGTGACGGTAGATCCGGATTGCATTGTGGTGACTTCCGGCTCTTCTCCATCCATTCTTCTTGCGTTGATGTTGCTCTGTAATACGGATAGTGAAGTGATTCTTTCCAATCCGGGATACGCTTGTTACCGTAATTTTGTGTTGGCTACCCAGGCTAAACCCGTTTTGGTTCCTTTGTCTAAAGAATATCTGCAATACGACATAGAAGCTATTCGTAAATGTGTGAATCCACATACAGCGGCTATCTTTATTAATTCTCCGATGAATCCGACCGGAATGTTGCTGGATGAAAAATTCTTGAGAGAAGTGGCAGCACTGGGAGTTCCTGTTATTTCGGATGAGATTTATCATGGACTTGTCTATGAAGGACGTGCGCACAGCATTCTTGAATATACCGATCAGGCTTTTGTCCTGAACGGATTTTCTAAACGTTTTGCGATGACAGGTCTTCGGCTGGGTTATTTGATTGCACCTAAATCTTGTATGCGTTCTTTGCAGAAGTTGCAGCAAAATCTATTTATTTGTGCGTCCAGCGTTGCCCAACAGGCTGGGATTGCTGCATTGCGGCAGGCTGATTCGGATGTGGAACGGATGAAACAGATTTATGATGAGCGTCGCCGGTACATGATTACTCGTCTTCGGGAAATGGGGTTTGAGATTAAAGTAGAACCTCAAGGAGCATTTTACATTTTTGCCAACGCACACAAATTTACTACCGACTCTTATCGCTTTGCATTCGATGTACTCGAACATGCGCATGTCGGCATTACTCCCGGGGTGGACTTTGGTACGGGAGGTGAAGGATATGTACGCTTCTCCTATGCAAACTCATTGGAGAATATCAAAGAAGGACTGGACCGTATCAATCGCTACCTTTCTCGTCTCGGCTTCTGATTAGCTCGGTGGCTGCTTCGTATTCTTCCTCTGTCACGAGGACGGATACGGAAGGAGCGATATAGGGTGCTAATGTCCCCATAATTCCATCTTTGATTACACAACGGATATTATTGCTTTCTAATAACCCTTTAATGATCTCGGCTTCCCAGGGGGATCCGGAGAATACTTCTATTGCCTTGCTATAATCTTCTTCTTTCATGATCTTACTTATTAGGGGTTGTTATCTACAAATATAACAAAAAAGAGAGAGAAATGGTTATTTATTTTCTTAAAAATTATTCGAGTGTGATATGTTTTACGCTAATCTGCTGTTTCAGGAAAGTAGAGGCCGATTCTGAAAACTTTTCTTCCGCTTCGGTCGTGTAAAACTGGCAGTTGCCATTCTTGGTACATTTGGCATCCATTTCGGGATGTCTTTTCAGATAGTCTTTCAGGCTTTCTGCAACATACTCTCCTTGTGCAATTACACTGATATGATCCGGGATGTATTGCCGGATTTTAGGTAGGAGTATAGGGAAATGGGTACATCCGAGGATGACAGTATCTATTTGAGGATCCTTTGACAGTAATTGGTCGATGTACTTCCGGATAAAATAGTCTGCTCCTTCGTCTTGTGATTCGTTATTCTCAACTAAGGATACCCACATCGGACATGCTGTCCCGCTAACCTGAATTTCAGGAAATAGTTTATGTATTTCTAATGGATACGATTCGGATTTGATGGTGCCTGCTGTTGCCAGTACGCCGATATGCTGATTCTTGCTAATCTCTCCAACACATTCTACAGTGGGGCGGATGACTCCGAGCACACGGCGGGCAGGATCGATTTGGGGTAAATCATTCATCTGAATGCTGCGCAAGGCTTTGGCGGAAGCAGTATTGCAAGCTAATATAACCAGATGGCATCCCATATCAAACAGTTTGTTGACGGCTTGCCGGGTAAATTCGTATACGACTTCGAAAGAACGTGTCCCATAGGGGGCACGTGCATTATCTCCCAAATAGATATAATCATATTCCGGTAATACTTCTCTAATCTTGTCTAAGATGGTCAGACCTCCGTATCCGGAGTCGAATACTCCGATAGGTCCGGGCGTATGGGATAGATGTTGCTTCATGACACACTTGATTTATATACGCAAATGTACACCAAAAAAAGGGAAAGAGAAAGAAGATGATCCTTCTTTCTCTTTCCCTTTTGGTATTTCTTTATTCTTGGTCAGCTCTTATTTGATACCAAGATTTGCTTTTACCTTGCTAGTCAAGTTGATGCTCTGTGATTCGTTTACATAAGGAATCGAAGTTCTTGCCAGGTCGAAGATATAGATCACACCTTCAGCAGCACCTACTGCTTTGATAGCATTGTCCAACTTCTGGTAGATAGGAGCCATGGCATCATTTTGTGCTTTCGCCATTTGCTGTTGAGCATCTTGTTGGAATTGCTCTTGTCTTTGCATCATATCTTGCAATTCTTTTTGTCTTCTTTCAGCGATGTTAGGAGGAAGAGAATCCTTAGCGATAGCTTGTTGGAATTCCTGATATTTCTTGTTGAATTCTTCCTGCGTTCTCTGTAGTTCGGCAGTAAGTTGTTTTTCTAAAGTCTGAATATCATTTTGAGCTTTGGTGAATTCCGGCATCACAGTGATGATTTCCTGTGCATTAATGTGGCCGAATTTCAGGTTCTGTGCAAATACACCCATTGGGAGTGCAAGCAACATTACAAGTGCAATTTTTTTTAGCATAGTTCTATAATTTATTTGAATGATTTTTAGTTATTTCCAGCTGCAAATGTATGAAATTAATTTGAATATCCTAATTTTCTTAGGATTTCATCACTAATATCTATGCGTGGATTTGCAAATATTATACCTGTAGCAGAGGCTCTGTCAATTACCATATCATATCCATGTTGCTGTGATATAGCTTTCACTGCTTCATAAATATCATCCTGAATCGGAGTAATCAACTTGTCTCTCATCTTGGCTAATTCGCCTTCCGGACCGAAGTAGTTACGCTTCAGCTCGGCTGCTTCTTTTTCCTTCGCTACGATTGCATCTTCTGTCTTTGTTTTTTGTGCGGCAGAAAGAGTGGAAGATTTTGCCTGGTAATCCTGGAACATCTTCTGTGCTTCTTTAGCCAGAGCTTCTACTTCACTCTGGTATTTCTTCGTAGCTTCTTGCATTTGCTCATTAGCGCTTTGAGCTGCCGGAATATTCTTCATAATATATTCCGTATCGATCAGTGCAAATTTCTGTGCATTTGCTGCCATGCTGACAGCAAATAGCATCATGATTAATAGAACAGACTTTCTCATAACGTTTAGTTTTTGATGATACATTAGAATTCTTGTCCTAAGATAAAGTGGAACTGGCTTCCTCCATATTGTTTAGAACCAAATACTTTGTCGAAACCGTAACCCCAGTCAATACCCATCATACCAATCATCGGAAGGAAGATACGAACACCGACACCGGCAGAACGTTTCAACTCGAATGGATTGAATTTCTTGATATCATGCCATGCGTTACCTGCTTCAAGGAAACCTAACACATAAATGTTAGTACTTGTTTCCAGCATCAACGGATATCTCAATTCGATACCGAGACGTGCATAGGCATAACCTTCAGAACCGTATGGTGTTAATGAGCTGTTTTCGTAACCACGCAAAGCGATACTTTCAGTTGCATAAGTTGAATAACCGGTCATACCGTCACCACCTACGTCGAATGTACCGAACGGAGATTTCTTGTATTGGTTATAGTGACCTAACAGACCGAATTCCGTACGTGTCATTAATACCAGACATTTAGGATGAGCAACCGGATCCATCAGCGGAGTATATGTTTTGCCTTTGAATTTCCATTTGTGGTATTCTATCCATTTATGAAGTTTATTCATGTTGTCCTGGGTAATGCTACCTGTTTCAGGGTTGCTGTAATATCCCTTATAGTCTTTACCGTCCATCAACGAGTAAGGCGGTGTGAACTGAACTGACAGTGAGAAATCTGAACCCGAACGAGGGAAGATTGGGTTGTCAATAGAGTTACGAGCCAAAGTCAATGAAATGCTAAGGTCATTACATTTACCGTTGGTGACCGGGAAGTATTGCCAGTCGCTCAAGTTATAACGTTGGTAAGCTAATTCTGCAGAAAGAGTGAAATAGTCATCCGGCCATTTCAGACGTTTACCCCAACCTACGGAAAGTCCCCACATCTTGATAGACTTATCAGGGTCATAATAGTTTTCGTAGTTGTTATAGTTACCATAGTTGTACATACCATAACCACCGTAGCCACTATACATACTGTTGTAGTAGTTGTTGAAGTAGCTGGAGTTGTAGTAACGGCTACTGATATCTGTCTGTACAGAGAAGAATGCCGATACAGAGAATGAATTCGGACGTTTACCGCCAAACCATGGATCGAAGAATGAAATACTGTATGATTGGTAGTATTTAGCGTTCGTCTGTCCGCTGATAGTCAATGTCTGACCATCACCTTGAGGAAGTATACCACGGTAGTTTTCACCCGGGTGCAACAAGTTGGCTACAGAGAAGTTGGTAAACTTCAAGCTCAACTTACCGATAATACCCGTCTGTCCCCAACCTGCAGAGAATTCCACCTGGTCGTTAGCTTTGGAAGTCAAAGGCAAACCTATGTCAACAGTTCCGTTCATCGGATCCGGTTGAATATCTGGTTGCAGTTTTTCCGGGTCAAAGTGTCCCATCTGCTGAATTTCACGCAAAGAACGCATCAAGTCTTCTTTGCTGAACAATTGTCCCGGACGAATACGAAGTTCACGGCGAACGACGTTTTCATACAAACGGTCATTACCACTGATCTTGATCTTATTGATAGTAGCCTGACGGCCTTCATAGATTCTCATTTCGAGGTCGATAGAGTCGCCAACGATATTTACTTCTACCGGGTCGAGGTTATAGAACAGGTAACCGTTGTTGTAGTATAAGTTACCGATAGCGTCATCATCTGTAGAAACACGTTCGTTCAATAACTTCTGGTTGTATACGTCACCTTTCTTCATGCGGAGCAGGAAGTTCAACTGTTCTGACGGATAGAGAGTGTTACCTACCCATGTAACGTTACGCAGATAATATTTTTGTCCCTCGTCTATATTCAAATAAACGTTTACAGTCTTTTCGTCATACTGTGAAACGCTGTCTTTTACAATCATTGCATCACGGTATCCCAACTCATTATATTTGTCGATAATCAGTTGCTTGTCTGCCTCGAAGTTCTCCGGCACGAATTTCTTGGTGCGGAACAGGTTACGAAGTTTACCTTTCTCATTGGTTTTCTTCATAACTTTCTTCAGCTTGGAAGTCTTGATCGCATGATTACCAACGATTTGGATTTCGTGTACTTTGATTTTTTCTTTCTTGTCGATATCAATGTCGACGATCACCTGATTTTCGCTGGATGGATCGTCTTTCTGCGAGATGATTACTTCTGCATTTTTGAATCCCTTATCGTCGAAGTAACGTTTGATTAATGTCTTGGCACGGTCTACGGTATTCGGAGTAATCTGCATACCTTTTACCATTCCCAGCTTGCTTTCAAGATCGGTACGTTCCGACTTCTTCACACCATGATAGCGTACATCTGCGATACGCGGGCGTTGTGTCAGACTGATTTTTAACCAGATTTTGTCACCTTCAATTTTCTCGGCTGTGATTTGTACATTTGAGAACAAGCCATGACGCCAATAACGTTTGATTGCTCCAGTAATTTCGTCACCCGGCACAGTAATTGTCTGTCCTACCGATAGTCCGGATAGTCCAATCAATACATAGTCTTCATAATTCTTTACGCCTTCGACTTTAATATCTGCTATCTCATACTTTTTGGGTGTTCCGGAGTATAAGATGACAGGTTTCGAGTCTTCATCAGTGTTAGCATTTTGCGCAATGCCTGTTGTCGCAAAGCAGCACAGGCAGACAAACGTTATGAATATAAAGGAAATACGATAATGCATTTATGTTATAATTTGATGTTTCGAGTTATATTAGCTGATCTGTTCACTGGTTTTGCCGAATCGGCGTTCCCTTTGTTGATATTCCCAAATGGCCTTGTAGAGTTCTTCTTTATCGAAGTCGGGCCAAAAGGTGTCACAAAAATAAAGCTCCGAATAAGCGCATTGCCATAGAAGGTAATTGCTTAGCCGGATTTCTCCTCCCGTGCGGATCAGTAGATCCGGATCGGGCATAAATTTAGTATCCAGATGAGATGAGATACATTCATCCGTTATCTGTTCGGGAGACATTTCTCCTGCTTTTATCAGTGTTGCTATTTGCCGTACAGCTTCGGTTATTTCCCAACGGGATGAGTAACTAAGAGCTAGTACCATATACATTCCACTATTCTTGGATGTGCGTTTTATACATGATGTCAAACTTTTCTGAACTTCAACAGGCAACTTCTTGAAATCACCGATTACGTTGAAGCGAATATTGTTCTTCATCAGTGTCTCTTCTTCAATAGATTCTAGCAATAGATTCATCAAAGCCGCTATCTCGTCTTGCGGCCGATTCCAGTTCTCGGTTGAGAAGGTATAAAGTGTCAGGTACTTAATCCCCAGTCTGGCAGCATCTTCAGTAATCTTCTGTACCGTTTCTGCGCCAGCACGGTGACCGTAAGTACGTTCTTCCCCTCGTTGTTTTGCCCATCGTCCGTTCCCATCCATAATGATGGCTACGTGTTGTGGTATCCGAGTTTTGTCTATTTGTTCTATATAGGACATCTTCTTATTTTAAACGTATACGTTTTTATTTCCCGGCATGTTCCGGATCTTTATCAAACCATAGCTGATTCAAGCGACCACGCCATACTTCTGAATTATGACTATATGGGCGTTTTACTGTGGTAGTAGCTCGTGAGCTGTCTTCTTTTTCTACTTCTTCATCAAAGCTAACATTGTCGTCTTTGCCGAATATGAATACTAAATAATTATTGGCTCTGTTCTGGGCATCTTTTTCTGTGTCCACTACCATGGAAAAGTTCTTTCTGCCTCTAAATTCGGGGAACTTAATAGGATCATATCCAGTGTTCTCTTTAGACCAATTTTGATGAGGGAATGAGAACTTTTTATTAGCTTTTTCCCAATCACGTCCTGACGGTGAAGTATAGAATGCTTCAAATCCGTCTCCAAATAGATAAAATTGAGAATTATAATGAATAATAATAGGGTTTTTTAGTTCCGGGCAATATCTATAGGTTGAACCGGCAGGGAGATCTCCCCATCCGCTTACTATAATATTTTCTTTAATAGGGGTATCATTGTCGTCCAAAACTGGCTCTCTGTTCTCATTCAATTTGTTGACCTCTTGAGATTCTTCAGAATACATCCATGCGACAGCTATCGCAATGTCAGTGCCATCATTTGAAAGAGTGGTAGATTTTTCCGCTTCACCAATTAATAGCACACCTTGAGTTCCATTCCTATTCTCATAATTGGTATATGAGGTGATTTTACTTGGAAATTTTTTTCTGGTTTCTCCATCAAGATATTTTTTGTTGTTGTCATATAGAGCGTATTCCTCATTTACTCCATCAGTACTGGTTGTGAAAATATACTTATTATCATTAACTTTTTTGATATAACTAATCCTTGTATTCTTTTCAGAGTCAAAATTCTCTTTGATAGGCGCTAAGAACAGTTCAATATTGGTTAAAGAAGTTAGCGCACTCCAATTAATACCATCTTCTGATGTATAGGCGTATACAGTATTGTTATTATCTTTAAACGTTGCATACAACATATCTTTGAATTCGATGATAGAGGTGGGTAATGTTTTTATAGAATTCTCTATTCCTACTATCGAATTAGGAGACCAATTGTTTAAACCACTAACTGTGTTCTTGTATACTTTAAGTCCTGATGTCGTTTCTGTATATGTTAAGACATTAGACCCTAAAATAATGGATCTTTGAAGACCAATTATATTATTGTCGCCAGCTCCTTCTATATACTCCCATCTCAACGAATCCGGATCATGCTGATGCACATTTACCTTAATAGTATATTCCTTAGTTTGATTAGGAGATATTCCCGCTAAGGCTTCTGTCGACCATACCTTTATCTTAAGTGGATTCCGAAGATCGATCGAATCATTGATGTTTAAGACGGAATCGTTTCCGCTTTTGTCCTTCATTGTAACGACGCCTGATGCCGTTGTTAATGTTTTGATTAAAATCTTGTCAATGATGGTATCGGCATGAACAGGAAGAGAGTCTTCGTTATAGATTTCACATGATAATTGGTCAATTGTGAATTTATAACTCCCAAGGCCTGCTGTGTCAAGTGCAAACGCATGTATAGTTGCATCCGGGCTATATTCGATGTTATTATCGTCATCAAGACATGACGTTATAACAAATGACACCATGAAAAAACTCGCAATGAATGATAAAAACTTTATTTTCATTTGAAAGATTGTGTTTATTTACAAGTTGCAAAAATAGAAACATTTTTTCCGATAATGAACATTACAGGTAAGTTTTATATAAAATTATAGATAATAACACTGTTTTTATCGACGTAAAACCCCCTGAATAGAACTATCTTAGCTATATTCGACGAACATAATGCCAAATTTGTCTTTCGAAGTGTTCTTCTATCGAATAACTAAAATTATCGTCCATTTGAGGTGCTTTAACACCGGAGTGTAACCGGCCGGGGCACTTTTCGATATAGGCTTCATCCCATAGCTCATTATCAATGAATGATTGCAGCAATTGCCTGCCTCCTTCCACCAATAATGATTGTATTTTTCGTTGATACAATGCTTCCATGATCTGTTTCAATGGGTTATGGTTAAAGTTGATGGTGATATATGTGATGTTCTTTTTTTCTGGCTGTTGCTTTTCAGTAAAGATTAATGTAGGCACGTTGCCATCGAATATTTGTGAATCATTAGGTAGGGATAGCGTGCGATCTAACACAACGCGTATCGGGTTGTGCCCATACCAGTTGCGTACCGTAAGTGACGGATTATCCAATAAGGCAGTTCGCCTGCCTACCATAATCGCATCCGCCTCCGCTCTTTTTTTATGCACTAGCATGGAAGTAAGAGGAGAGGAGAGGCTTACCGGTTTTCCGTCTGTACGTTCTATATCAATAAAGTGATCGGCTGATTCTGCCCATTTCAGTGTAATGAAAGGACGGTGAAGCGTATTAAAAGTGATAAAACGGCGAATCAGCGATTTACATTCTTCCTCTAATACACCGACTGTCACTTCTCGTCCGGCATCCCGTAATTTCTGAATTCCCCGTCCGGCCACTTCTGAAAAAGGGTCTTGACAACCGATAACAATGCGTGGTATCTGCTTCTCTATAATAAGATTAGCACAAGGAGGCGTTTTCCCATAGTGGGAACAAGGCTCCAGACTGACATAAATCGTAGAATGTTTTAATAATGATTCATCTTTGACAGAACGGATCGCATTAACCTCCGCATGCGCCTCGCCACAGCGAATGTGGTAACCTTCGCCGATAATTCGCCCGTCACATACGATAACGGCCCCTACCATCGGGTTTGGAGATACGTTGCATAACCCATTCTTTGCAAGCTCAATGCAACGTTTCATGTATTTTTCTTCTTCCATTTTGGTGCTCTTCGCCATATTATTCTTACTTTTGCACTCCGAAATTGTGAAAATATGAATCGTATCACCGCTTACATTCGCCAATCTTTGCAGGAAATCTATCCACCGGAGGAGGTAAAAGCCCTTTCGATGCTGATTTGTTGCGACATGTTAGGTTTAGATGCGCTCGATATTTACATGGGCAAAGATATAATTTTATCCGAATGCAAACAGCGTGAATTAGAAAACATTATATTCCGTTTACAGAAAAATGAACCTATACAGTACATTCGTGGTGTTGCGGAGTTTTGTGGAAGGAATTTTAAGGTTGCTTCCGGCGTGCTGATTCCCCGGCCGGAGACTGCGGAGCTTGTAGAACTAATAGTAGAGGAGAGTCCGAATGCTCGTCGTCTATTAGATATAGGTACGGGAAGCGGATGTATTGCGATCTCTTTGGATAAAAAACTTCCGGATGCAGAAGTAGAAGCTTGGGATATTTCGGAAGAAGCATTGGCTATTGCTCGTAAAAACAATGACGCCTTGGAAGCCGGGGTGAGATTTCTGCAAAGAGATGTATTGTCTGATGACTGGGAAAAGGTGCCGTCTTTTGATGTGATCGTCAGTAATCCGCCTTATGTGACTGAAACGGAAAAGAATGAAATGGACGCTAATGTCCTTGATTGGGAACCGGGGTTGGCCTTGTTCGTTCCTGACGAGGATCCTTTACGGTTTTATAATCGTATAGCTTGTCTGGGAAGTGATTTGCTATTGCCGGGCGGAAAACTTTATTTTGAAATCAACCAGGCTTATGGCCGGGAAACAGCACACATACTTGAAATGAACCAATATCGTGATGTTCGTGTTATAAAAGACATATTTGGAAAAGATAGAATAGTTACAGCTAACCGATGAGTGCACAATTAACTGATGAAGAGGCTTTAAATCGCGTAGCCTCTTACTGCTCCACTGCCGAGCATTGCCGGGCAGAAATAAATGAGAAGTTACAACGTTGGGGAATTGCCTATGATACCATTGCGCGTATTCTTGACCGACTGGAATCAGAGAAGTTCATTGATGATGAACGTTTCTGCAGGGCTTTTGTGAATGACAAGTTCCGCTTTGCCAAGTGGGGGAAAATGAAAATAGCCCAGGGGCTTTACATGAAGAAGATCCCTTCTGATGTGGCATGGCGTTATCTGAATGAAATTGATGAAGAAGAATACCTTTCTATTCTGCGTGACCTGCTGGCTTCCAAACGGAAAAGTATTCATGCGGCAGACGATTATGAATTGAATGGAAAGCTGATGCGATTTGCCATGAGTCGTGGATTTGAACTGAAAGATATTAAGCGTTGTATCGACATTCCCGATGAAGAGGAACAAATTGACTGAAAAAATAAACGGATTCTTCTTTTTATTCTCGTTCAATTTCTGTACTTTTGCGGCAAATAATTAATAGTTAGTTTAGTTATGAAAAACTTAGAGAGACTATTTGCGGAGAAACTGTTGAAGATTAAAGCTATTAAACTTCAACCCGCTAACCCTTTTACATGGGCTTCTGGATGGAAATCCCCCTTTTACTGTGACAACCGTAAAACTCTGTCCTATCCTTCTCTTCGTAATTTTGTGAAGATTGAAATTACACGTCTGATATTAGAACGATTCGGACAGGTGGATGCGATTGCTGGTGTGGCTACAGGCGCTATTCCGCAGGGAGCTTTGGTGGCTGATGCATTGAATTTGCCGTTCGTGTATGTTCGTTCTACCCCCAAAGATCATGGATTAGAAAACCTGATTGAAGGTGAACTTCGTCCGGGTATGAAAGTCGTAGTCGTAGAGGACTTGATTTCTACTGGTGGTAGTAGTTTGAAGGCTGTTGAAGCAATTCGTCGCGATGGTTGTGAAGTGATCGGTATGGTTGCAGCGTATACATACGGATTCCCGGTAGCTGAAGAGGCGTTCAAAAATGCGAAGGTGACTTTGGTAACGTTGACCAATTATGAAGCCGTGCTTGATGTTGCTCTTCGTACAGGTTATATCGAAGAAGAAGACATACAGACATTGAACGAATGGCGTAAAGACCCTGCTCATTGGGATGCTGGAAAATAAGATTCATTTTTTGATCAAACATATTTGGTAAAAAGAACTGTTCGGGCAATATTTGGCCGGATTGTTCTTTTTTTGTTTTATACTAATAGAAAATTATGAGTAATTTTGAGAGTAGTGTCAAGGTAATACCTTACAGCCAGGAGCGCGTATATAATAAACTTTCAGATTTAAGTAATCTGGAAGCAGTCAAAGACCGTTTGCCAAAAGATAAGGTGCAGGATTTGAGTTTTGATTCGGACACGTTGAGTTTTAGTGTCTCTCCTATCGGAAAGTTGACTTTGCAAATTGTAGAGCGTGATCCTTGTAAATGTATAAAGTTGGCAACAACTAACTCTCCTCTTCCTTTTAATATGTGGATTCAATTGGTTGAAACTGCAGAAGAAGAGTGCAAAGTGAAGGTAACTATCGGAATGGATCTTAATCCATTTATGAAAGCAATGGTACAGAAACCTCTCCAGGAAGGTTTGGAGAAGATGGTTGATATGCTGGCAGTTATTGGATATTAAACTTTTTTTTATGGCACAGAAACTTTGGGAGAAGTCCGTACAGGTAAATAAGGATATCGAACGTTTCACGGTAGGTCGTGATCGTGAGATGGATCTTTATTTGGCCAAGCATGATGTGCTTGGTTCTATGGCTCATATTACGATGCTTGAAAGCATTGGGTTGTTGACAAAAGAAGAACTGGACCAGTTGCTGGTGGAATTGAAGAGTATTTATGCCTCGGCCGAAAAAGGCGAATTTGTGATAGAAGACGGGGTGGAAGATGTACATTCACAGGTAGAATTGATGTTGACCCGTCGTTTGGGAGATATCGGAAAGAAAATACATAGTGGTCGTTCCAGAAATGATCAGGTTCTGTTGGACTTGAAACTTTTTACCCGTACGCAAATAAAAGAGGTTGCCGAAGCGGTAGAACAACTATTTCATGTCTTGATCCGTCAGAGCGAACGGTATAAAAACGTTTTGATGCCGGGATATACACACCTGCAGATTGCAATGCCTTCTTCTTTTGGCTTGTGGTTTGGTGCCTACGCCGAGAGTCTTATGGACGATATGCTGTTTTTGCAGGCAGCATTTAAAATGTGCAATCGTAATCCATTAGGTTCAGCAGCCGGATATGGTTCGTCTTTTCCTTTGAACCGTACCATGACGACTGACTTATTAGGTTTTGATTCAATGAATTACAATGTTGTATATGCTCAAATGGGGCGTGGAAAGATGGAACGCAATGTTGCTTTTGCATTGGCTACGATTGCCGGGACGATTTCCAAATTAGCTTTTGACGCCTGTATGTTTAACAGTCAAAACTTCGGTTTCGTTAAGTTGCCTGATGACTGTACCACGGGGTCCAGCATTATGCCTCATAAGAAGAATCCCGATGTCTTTGAACTGACACGTGCTAAATGTAATAAACTGCAATCGCTTCCCCAACAGATCATGATGATTGCGAATAATTTGCCTTCTGGCTATTTCCGTGATTTGCAGATTATCAAAGAAGTTTTCCTTCCTGCTTTTCAGGAACTGAAAGACTGTTTGCAGATGACAACCTATATCATGAATGAAATAAAGGTAAATGAACATATTCTTGATGATGACAAATACCTCCTTATTTTTAGCGTGGAAGAGGTAAATCGTTTGGCACGTGAAGGTATGCCTTTCCGTGATGCATATAAGAAGGTTGGTTTGGATATTGAAGCAGGTAAATTCTCGCATACTAAAGAAGTACACCATACTCATGAAGGTAGTATCGGCAACCTCTGTAATGCAGAAATCTCCGCATTGATGCAGCAAGTGATTGATGGATTCAACTTTTGTGGAATGGAGAAAGCGGAGAAAGCACTGCTTGGAAGATAAAATAGACTTTCGGAGGATAGTTTTTTAAACTTTCCTCCGAAAAGATTTGGCAGAAACAAGTAAACTACTTATCTTTGCACCCGTTGAAAAAACGCGGAAATAGCTCAGTTGGTAGAGCATAACCTTGCCAAGGTTAGGGTCGCGAGTTCGAGTCTCGTTTTCCGCTCTTTCTTTGAAAGGATGCTCGAATGGTGGAATGGTAGACACGAAGGACTTAAAATCCTTTGGCCATTGCGGCTGTGCGGGTTCAAGTCCCGCTTCGAGTACGAGTATTCTTTATAAGGCTTCATGAATCATTGATTCATGAAGCCTTTTTATTTTTATGGGTGTATAATATACATTTTATTTATTTTCTGGAAAGCTCTATATGATAGCTGCTTGGAAGAAATAAACCAAAAAAGAGTTATAATATTTTTTTATTGTGTTATTAATCTTTTATTTTGCTTTTAGATTATGATTTAATGTATAATATTATATTGAATCATTCCTTAGACCTAAATATATGTAATATTTGATTTAACCGCTAACACTGAAAAATACTAGAGAGATGGAGAATAATGACAGGCAGATTGAATTAAAGTTTCAGAGGTTTTTCACTGTAAATTTTCCAAAGGTAAAGAACTTTGCTCAAATGCTGCTAAAATCGGAAGCGGATGCAGAAGATGTGGCTCAAGATGTTTTCTGTAAGCTCTGGTTGCAGCCTGAGTTGTGGCTGGATAATGATAAAGAACTAGACAATTATATTTTTATAATGACTAGAAATATAGTTCTGAATATCTTTAAACATCAACAAGTAGAACAGGAATATCAGTCGGAAGTTATAGAGAAGACTCTTCTTTATGAATTAACAGAAAAGGAAGAGATCTTGAATAACGTATATTATAAGGAGATGTTGATGATTATTCAACTCACCCTGGAGAAAATGCCGAAGCGTCGGAGGTTGATATTCGAACTTAGTCGTTTCAGGGGATTAAGTCATAAAGAAATAGCTGATAAACTCGATGTTTCTATCCGAACAATAGAGCATCAGGTTTATTTGGCATTGATCGAATTAAAGAAGGTACTCCTCTTTTTTATTTTTTTTCTCTAATATTTTTAAGTAGTATGTATGTAGTAGTTGTATTTAGTGTATAAAGCCCAAAAAAGAAAGAAAAAGATTCATGAAAAATTATATTCAACAACTCGTAGAATTATTCGGCCATAATAGCTATTCAGCCGGAACACAGAAGAAAGTGCAACAGTGGTTGGCTGATGAGGAGCATGTTGATGAAAAGAGTGAGGCTCTTCGTGAGCTTTGGAAACAAGCAGGAGAACAGAAAGTGCCTGATGGCATGCAACAATCAATACAACGAATGCGGCAGAATCTGGGAATGCAGTCTATCACTTCACGTAGAAATTACCAGTTGCTTATATGGAGAGCTGCAGCTATTTTCTTGTTAGCAGTCTCATCCGTTTCTATTTATTTGATGTTGGAAAAGGAACGGCCGGAAAAAGATTTAGTTGAATGCTATATACCGACAGCGGAAATTCGTGAACTTACATTACCGGATGGTACAAATGTCATGCTGAATTCGAAGAGTATACTACTATATCCGGAAAAATTTACAGGAGAGACTAGAAGTGTATATTTGATTGGTGAGGCCAACTTTAAAGTGAAACCGGATAAGAAGCATCCTTTCATTGTAAAGGCCAATGATTATCAAGTTACTGCTTTAGGTACTGAATTTAATGTAAATGCTTATCCGGAAAATAGCGAACTGATGGCTACTTTGCTGGAAGGTAGTGTGAAAGTTGAATTCAATAACTTGCTGTCCAATATTATTTTAAAGCCTAATGAACAGTTGGTATATGACAAACATACGAAAGCGCACAATCTGCGGATGCCTGAGATAGATGATGTGACGGCATGGCAACGTGGGGAATTGGTTTTTAGTAATATGTATCTGGAGGATATTTTTACAAGTCTTGAACGCAAATTTCCTTATGCTTTTGTATATAGCCTTCATAGCTTGAAAAAGAATACATATAGTTTCCGCTTCTCCAAACAGGCGAATCTGGAGGAAGTTATGAAGATTATATCGCAAGTTGTAGGAAATGTAAACTATGTTATCAAGGGAAATAAGTGCTATGTAACTAGTAAAGAATAAATATATTGTAGAACCTTTTAAATTTAATACGTAATGCAAAAAAATACCCGGAAGGAATGGCCGTTCCTCCCGGATATGAAATCAATCTCTTTTAATATTAGCGTAATATTGACGCTATTCTGAATGATCCTAGAATAATAACCAATTAACTAATACTAAAGATGCTACAAATCTACGAAAAAATAGCAGAAAAAATAGCTCATAAGCGGGTCTTTCTCACTTTTTTAAGTCTTATTCTTATACAGACTTTCGCTTTGGCTCAAAATGATAGTAAAATAACTATCCAGCAGAAGAACATCACTGTCATTGATGCCTTAAAAACTGTGGAAAAACAGTCCAAAAAGTCTATAAATTATAGTGATTCCGAATTAAAAGGAAAAGTAATAGCCCAGTTAAACTTGCAGAATGCATCCCTCGAGACCGCACTTGATACCATCTTAAAAGGGACGGGCTTTTCATTCCAGATTCAAGGTAACTACATCATAATAGCTGAAAAGAAGCCTGTAGTTGCACAAACCCTTAAAAATATCAAAGGAAAGGTTACTGATGAAAGCGGTGAACCGTTGATTGGAGTAAATATATCTGTGGATGGTAGTTCTACAGGTACGATTACCGATTTCGATGGTAACTTTACGATCAAGGCGGCAGAGAAATCTATTCTCAAAGTATCTTATATCGGATATGCTGCACAGATAATTCCTGTTTCCAAGAAAGATTTCTATCCGGTTGTAATGAAGCAGGATACAGAAGTGCTCGATGAAGTTGTTGTGACGGCATTGGGTATCAAACGTGCAGAAAAGGCGTTGTCTTACAATGTACAACAAGTCAAGGGAGATGCTCTGACTACGGTAAAAGATGCTAACTTCGTAAACTCGCTGAACGGTAAGATAGCCGGAGTGAATATAAACAAAAGTGCTAGTGGAGTTGGTGGTGCGACACGTGTTGTAATGCGTGGTGCAAAATCTATTGAAGGTGATAATAATGCTTTGTATGTGGTGGACGGTATTCCTTTGTTCAATACCAATATGGGAAATACCGACAGTGGTATTATGGGTGAAGGTAAGGCCGGAACAGAAGGAATCGCCGACTTCAATCCCGAAGATATTGAAAGTCTTTCTGTTTTGAGTGGTCCTTCGGCTGCTGCGTTGTATGGTAGTAGTGCCGCTAACGGTGTAATTTTGATTACCACTAAAAAAGGAAAAGAAGGAAAACTTTCAGTGCAGTTCTCTTCTTCTTCAGAGTTCAGCAAAGCTTATATGACTCCTGAGTTTCAAAATACGTATGGTAACAAAAAAGATATGTATGAAAGCTGGGGTGAGAAACTGTTGACTCCTACAAGTTATGATCCTAAGAAGGATTTCTTTAATACCGGAACAAACTTTATTAATTCGGTTACGTTGACCACCGGTACGAAATCGAATCAGACTTTTGCTTCTGTTTCTTCTACCAATTCCAAAGGTATTGTACCTAATAATGAATATGATCGTTTGAATTTCACAATCCGTAATACGGCAACTTTCCTTAATGATAAATTACAACTCGATTTAGGTGCGTCGTATGTGAAACAGAAAGACAAGAATATGGTATCGCAAGGACAATATTGGAATCCGGTGATGGCCGCCTATTTGTTCCCTCGTGGTGAAGACTTTGATGGAATTAAGTCATTCGAACATTTCGATGAAAGTCGCCAACTTCCGGTTCAGTATTGGCCGGTGGCAGATCCGGTATATGCTTCACAGAACCCTTACTGGACTGCTTATCGCAATGTAGCTACGAATGAAAAGAGTCGTTATATGTTCAACGTAGGGTTGACTTATAATATTACCGATTGGTTGAATGCGACAGCCCGTTTCAGAATGGATGACACACATGTATTGTTTGAACGCAAGATTTACGCTTCATCCGACGATAAATTTGCGGAAGGAAAGAAAGGACTGTATGGATACAATAACTATGAAGACCGTCAGGAATATGCCGACTTTATGTTGAACGTAAATAAACATATAGCTGATTTCAGTATTTCTGCCAATGCGGGTTGGAACTATTCTAACTATTGGGCATTGGAGAGAGGATACAAAGGGACATTATTGGGAGTGCCCAATAAATTTGCGGCTTCTAATATCGATCCGGCTAATGGTCGTATCTCAGAAAAGGGTGGTGATAGTCGTGTACGTAATCATGCTGTTTTTGCCAATTTGGAACTTGGTTGGAAGAGTATGCTTTATTTGACGCTGACCGGACGTAATGACTGGAATTCACGTTTGGTGAATACCGATGAAGAATCTTTCTTCTATCCCTCAATCGGTCTGTCCGGGATTATTTCCGAGATGGTCAAATTGCCCGAATTTATCTCTTACCTGAAAGTTCGCGGTTCGTATACGGAAGTCGGTGCGCCTGTATCCCGTTCGGGACTGACTCCGGGTACGGTAACTACCCCTATTGTGGGTGGTGCATTAGATCCTACCGGTATCTATCCGTTTACTGATTTCAAGGCAGAGCGTACAAAGTCATACGAATTTGGATTAAGTCTGAAGTTGTGGAATAAATTAAGTGCGGAGGTAACCTACTATCATTCTAATACATACAATCAGACCTTCTTGGGTGATCTTCCGGAATATACCGGATACAAGCAGATTTATTTGCAGGCCGGTAATGTGGAAAATCGTGGTTGGGAGGCTTCATTAAGCTATTCCGATCGGTTTAAGTTCGGATTAGGAATCTCTTCAACATTGACATTCTCTCGTAATATAAATGAGATTAAGGAGATGGTTGAAAACTATCATACGGATTTGATGGATGAACCGATTAATATTCCGGAGGTTTTGAAGGATGGTGGTCGTGTCATCTTGAAAGAAGGCGGAAGTATCCACGATATTTATGCCAACACCTTCTTAAAGAAAGACCACTTGGGATATGTTGAGGTAAAGAGCGACGGAACCTTTGGAATGGAAAAGGGGGAACCTGTTTATTTGGGAAAAACTTCTCCTGACTTTAATATGGGATGGAGTAATATGTTGACATACAAAGGCTTTGGACTCGGATTCCAAATCAACGGGCGTTTTGGTGGTGTGGTGACCTCTTCTACAGAGGCATTGCTTGATCGTTACGGTGTGTCCAAACGTTCGGCTGAGGCTCGTGAAGCGGGAGGCGTATTGTTGAAGGGACAAGGTCTGGTAGATGCGAAGTCTTATTATCAGATGACAGGTACGGGAAATTATGAAACTTCCGGTTACTATGTATACAGTGCCACCAATATTCGTTTGCAAGAACTTACCTTTAGCTATACTATGCCTAATAAGTGGTTTGGTAACGTGTTGAAAGATGTTACAGTTTCGTTTATAACCAACAATCCTTGGATGTTGTATTGCGAAGCTCCGTTCGATCCGGAACTGACTCCTTCCACTAGTACTTACGGACAAGGTAATGATTATTTTATGCAACCGAGTGTTCGTAGCTTTGGCTTCGGTATTAAATTTAAATTATAATACACCTTCTTTATTATGAGAAAAATGAATCATTTTAAACTATTAGCGGTGATATGCGCAATGGCGCTATTTGCCTCATGCAATTTTGAAGAAATCAATACCAACCAATTTGAGATGAGCGACGGAGAAGGTGCGATGGATGGTTTTGAAGTCGGAGGGCTGATTACAGCTATGCAACGGACAGTGATTCCCGTAGGCACACAGGCTGATGATACAGATGTTATCAATGAATATCAAATAGCTTATCATCTGTCGGCCGATAATTGGAGTGGATTTTTTGGTGAGAACAACAGTAACGGTTGGAACGCAGGTAGTAACAATACTACTTATTATTTGTTGGACAATTGGATAAAAGCGACCTATACACAGTCTTATACCAATGCTCTTGATCCTTGGAAGAAATTGAAAATAGCGTCCGAGAAAAATGGTACGCCCGAAGTCTTTGCTTTGGCTCAAATTCTGAAGATTTCCGCTTGGCACAAGACACTTGAAAGTTTCGGTCCGATGCCTTATTCTCATGCGGCGGACGCTACAATGAACATTCCGTTCGATTCGGAGAAAGAGGTGTATACGGCGATGTTTGAAGAATTGACCGCAGCCATTGAAGAATTAACAGAAAAGGCGGCAAATGGGGTGAATGTAATGGGCGCTTATGATGCGGTATATGCCGGAGATGCTACCAAATGGGTGAAATACGGCAATTCGCTGATGCTTCGTTTGGCTATGCGTGTCCGCTTCGCTGATGCGGAACTGGCGAAAAAGTATGCTACTCAAGCAGTAAATCATTCTATCGGTGTGATGACGGCTAAGGATGATGCGGCTCAAATGAGTCAAGGAGCGGGTATGACTTTCCGCAACAACATTGAATGGCTGGCAGGCAACTATAATGAAGCTCGTATGGGTTCTTCCATCTTTTCTTATCTGATGGGATATGAAGACCCGCGTTTGAGCGTTTATTTTTTGCCGATGGATGGTAATGTCTCTTATGGTGTTGAGGCTTTCGACGGAAAAACGTATCAAGCGGTGCCGGCAGGGCATGCCAATGCGCAGAATGATATCTACAAATCTTGCTCAAAGCCCAATATTCAAAGTGGAACTCCTACATATTGGCTGCGTGCATCGGAAGTTTATTTTTTGCGTGCGGAAGCAGCTTTAGTGTGGGAAGGTTTCGGCAGTGCGGATTCATGGTATAAACAGGGCATTGATATGTCTTTTCAGGAGAATGGTGTGACCGATCCTGTAGACGATTATATGAATTCCAATTTGGCACCTCGGGCATATGTTTTTTCCCATTATCAGTATGGGCAAACACTTTCTGCTCCGTGTGAGACTACTGTCAAGTTTGAAGGAACAACAGAGCAGAAGTTGGAAAAAATTATGATTCAGAAATGGATTGCTTTGTTTCCTAACGGGCAGGAAGCGTGGACGGAATGGAGAAGAACCGGTTATCCGAAGTTGAATGTCATTAAGACTTTGAAAGGAGCAGTGCAAGGCGCAACTCTTGAGGGTGGTATTCGCCGTATGATTTATCCCACTAGTTTTTCTCAGACTAACGAGGGAAAGGCTATTTATGAAGCAGCCTTGAAGTTGTTCAATAACGGTGCAGGTGGCGAAGATAAGTCTTCTACCCGTTTGTGGTGGGATTGTAAGAGATAACCTACATGTATCATTTTAATACAGATGAAGAATATGAAATCATTAAGAAAATTGTTATATATTATTCCATTGACAGGCATGATGGTAACTTCTTGCATGGATGTGGAGAATATTGAGATAGACCATATAGGCGGGTATGCCACAATGAACAATGCGGAGAGTGAGGCATATTATGCCAATCTGCGCGCCTATAAGGCGACTGCTTGGAATTACAATCGTCCCGTAGCTTTCGGATGGTATTCCAATTGGGCGCCTGCTGGAGCTTATCGAAGAGGATATCTCTCTGCTATGCCCGATAGTATGGATTTTGTTTCAATGTGGAGTGGCGCTCCAGGACGTTATGAAATCACTCCGGAGCAGAAGGCAGATAAAGAGTTTGTGCAAAAGGTGAAAGGAACGAAACTGTTGCAGGTAAGTCTGCTTTCTTATCTTGGTAAGGGTGCGACACCAAATTCGGTATACCTCGAAGTGGAAAAACAAGCGGAGGAAGAAGGCTGGTCGGCGGCTCAATTGGAAACGGCGAAGAAACAAGCCCGTTGGAAATATTGGGGATTTGAAGGTCAGTTTGAAAGTGAAAACCATTATGCATGTCTGGCGAAGTTTGCCAAAGCTCTGTGCGATTCTTTGTATGCAAACGAATGGGACGGTTATGATGTAGACTGGGAAATCGGTAGTGGTGTGTTTGATATGGATGGCACATTGAGTCAGAATAAGCATTTGATTCATTTGGTTAAAGAAATGAACAATTACATTGGCCCGAAAAGCGATCCGGAAGGTAAAGGACATAAAATGATCTGTATTGATGGAAATATTTATAGGCTTACCCATGAATTGGATGAGTATGTCGATTATTGGATTATACAAAGTTATGGTAGTTCCAATCCCGGTTTTGATGGTTATGGCGTTGATCCTAAGAAAATAATCTGCACAGAGAACTTTGAAAAGTATGCCACTAATGGAGGTCAATTGCTGAAGCAGGCTGCTGCTATGCCGCGAGAAGGTTATAAAGGTGGAGTAGGAGCTTATCGCTTCGATAATGATTATGACAATACGCCAAATTATAAATGGATGCGTCAGGCTATTCAAATCAATCAGCGGGTTTTCAATGAATGGAAAGCGAAACAAAACGAAGCGGAAAATAAACCGCAGGAATAAGTGGACTTATAAAATTCTAAAACAGTAAAAAGATGATGAATAAACATATATTCTATTATTTGATGGTAGGTAGTATGGCGTTATTGTTGGGCGCTTGCAACGACAGCATGAATGACCTGCTGGAGCCTAAGGTTTATTTCGAAAGCAAGGAATATAATTTCTCGGTGGAAGATGAAATGGATGTAATGACATTTGATCTGGTTTCAAGACTCTCGTCAGCAACTTCCTCTCAGGTAGACGTATCATATAGTGTAGCCGAACCAAGTGTAGTAGACGAATACAATGCAAAGTATGGCACAAATTATGAGATGCTTGATGTTTCGCAGGTAAAGCTAAGCAGTACGACATCTTCTATTTCGAGTGGAAAATTGTATGCGGATAATGTAGAAGTCGAACTTTCCGGGTTAGAAGCCTTGAAAGCCGGGAACTCGTATGTTTTGCCTATGCGGGTGCATTCGTCTTCGGTGTCGACTCTTTCCGGAACAAACATTGCATATTTCTTTTTCTCCAAACCGTTGAAAATTACCAAAGCTGGTAACTTCAGTAATCACTATATTTCTGTGAAGTTCCCTGTCGGTACTTTCTTCTCGTCATTCACTTACGAAGCATTGATTAATGTGGATTATTTCCTCGATAATAATACGATTATGGGAACCGAAGGTGTGATGATCCTCCGTATCGGTGATGCGGGAGGAGGAATTACTCCTAAAGATTATTTGGAAGTGGCCGGAAGACAGAACTACCGTGTAACGAAACCGTTGTTAACAAATCGTTGGTATCATGTAGCGTTGACTTATGATCAACCGACAGGAAAAACAGGCATTTATGTAAATGGTGAGAAATGGGCTGGTTCAGATTGGGGGATTGACGGTTTTGATCCGAATTCGGATATGGGTTTTTATATTGGTAGAATCTATGGTTTCAAATGGGGTGAACGTCCATTCCATGGTAAAATGAGTGAAGTCCGTGTTTGGAGTGTAGCCCGTACGGAAAATCAACTTAAGCAGAATATGCTGGGTGTTGACCCTGCTTCAGAAGGCTTGGCACTTTATTATAAACTAGACGGATCGGAGACTCAGGAAGGTGGAGTTATCAAAGATGCCACAGGGCGTATAAACGGTACTACAAATGGAATTACTATTAAGACGTTGGATGCTCCGATAGCTATCAATTAATGGAACACACAAATTTGTGAGAGATTTTGCTCTTTGCATTTTTGAATATGAGTGAAAGCCTGCTTACTGAAAAGATAATATTCTTTGGGTAAGCAGGTTTCTTTTATTTATGTTTGTTTTATGAAGAAGTTACTATTTACCCTGTTTATATCTTTTCCATCTAAATGTTTTTGCCAGTACCTCAGAAGGAAGATTAATGCTGACGTGCAAATTATAATCAAGGCATTTCTTTTCTTCTTTATAAGGAAAAGGTATTTTAGCTAAATTTAAATTTTCTCTAAAAAGTTTCCTTTTTATGAGTAAAATGTATTTCTTTGCAGCGTTTAATACTTATGGATATACTGGAATGGCTCAAATCAATTTCAACTCGATATATACTGCTTATTATAGGAAAGCCTTCCTATTTACCTTGTCCTATGTCCATAATGATTTAGTAGCAGAAGATATTGTATCAGAAGCCATTATCCATTTATGGGAACTAAGTAAAGAACGGGAAATCCCAAGTGTTGAAGCGATTTTGATTACTTATATTCGCAGCAAATCACTCAATTACCTGAAACATATACAAGCACAAGAGAATGTTTTTCAAACTTTGCTTGATAAGGGACAGCGTGAATTGGAAATTCGTATATCAACATTGGAAGCATGTGACCCGAAGGAAATATTATCAGAAGAATTACGGGCAAAAGTGCATGCATTACTAGAGAGTATGCCGGAAAAAACTCGTATTGCTTTCATCCACGATCGCCTAGATGGAAAATCCCATAAAGAAATAGCCGAAGAACTGGGCATTAGTGTAAAAGGAGTAGAATATCATATCAGCAGAGCAGTTAAAATGCTGCGTGATAATCTAAAAGATTATGCTCCATTCCTTTTCTTTTTCATCTGAAAAGAAGGAAAAGGCCTCCTTGTTTGCTATTTTTTTAAGCACTAACAAAAAAATCACATTTCTTACTAGGGAATCTCTTTAGTGAGTGGTATTCTTAATGAAAGGGGGAATAATACCCCTATTCTCATAACTTATAAATTATTTATTGTATGGATAAGGAATTACTATTAAAATATATTGCAGGCAAGGCATCCCAAAAGGAAAAGGAAGACGTTGCTACATGGATTGATGCAGATGCAGCCAATCTTAAAGAATTCATTTCTCTTCGTAAGAGTTATGATGCATTCATATGGCAAGACACAGACGCATTCTCAAAGAAGACAAAAAAGACAATTTCATTGCATCCTGTTACACAACGAATCTTGCGGATTGCGGCAGTATTTGTTGTAGCTTTCGGATTAAGTTATGCAATGATACAGGTTCTCCAAAAAGAGGATATAGAAATGCAGACTGTTTACGTTCCTGCCGGACAACGCACATTGGTGACACTTGCTGACGGAACTACAGTATGGGTGAATGGGAAAAGTACATTAACTTTTCCGAATTGTTTTTCTTCCCGTACACGTAAGGTGGAACTTGACGGAGAAGCCTATTTTGATGTTCGGAAAGATCCGGAAAAACAGTTTATAGTCTCTACGGCTCACCAGTCTGCCATAAAAGTTCTGGGCACAAAGTTCAATGTAAAGGCATACAAAGAAGCCGATGAGGTAATTACTACATTAGTTGAAGGAAAAGTTAATTTTGAATTTAACAACGCTAGTCAGCAACCGCAGTATATTGTGATGGCTCCGGGACAGAAGCTGGTCTATTATTTCCAGGATGGAAAGACTGAACTCTATACAACTTCCGGTGAAAGGGAGCTTTCATGGAAAGATGGCAAAATCATTTTCCGGCAGACCTCCCTACGGGATGCACTGGATATCTTAGCGGATAGATACAATGCTGAATTTGTCGTTCGGGAGAATGTTCCTCATGACGACTCATTCTCCGGTACATTTACCAACCGGAATCTAGAACAGATACTCAATTTTATCAGTGTCTCTTCAAAAGTACGTTGGCGTTATCTGAACAATAATGGAACTGCCGGTAAAGAAAAGATAAAAATAGAGATATTTATTTAGTATTGGAAAATATAAAACCTTAAAAAACAAAACTTATTGCCATGAAAAACAAAGATCCTTAAAGACAAAAATACGGGACGATATTGGCCGTATCTTCCCGTATGAGCCTCAGTAATTGTGAACTACTTGTTTGCAGACAAGTATAACTACCAATTTTCTAATTAAACTCGTTACAAATCTATGCAAAATTATTGTATCGTCCAATTTCTTGGAGGATTAAAGTCGCTTAGACGAACCTTAAAAGAAATATCATTGGCTATGAAATTACTATTAATGCTGCTCGTTTGTTCTGTTGGGCTGACTTATGCGTCTGACGGATATGCACAAAGAAACTCTATTTCGTTGAACGTGAAGAACAGTACTATCGAAGAAGTGCTGCACACGATTGAACGTGAATCCGGATTCGGCTTTTTTATTAACAGCAAGAATCTGAATCTCAATCGCCGGATAACGGTTTCCGTATCGGATAAAAATATTTTTCAAGTACTGAAGCAAGTCTTTGAAGGTACCAATATTGAATATAAAATACTGGATAATCAAATTGTACTGACAGCTAAGGAAACGGAAGTTGCCCAGCAAAAGGTACAAAACGTTAAAGGTACGGTAGTTGATAAAAATGGAGAACCGCTAATTGGCGTTTCCATTGTGGAGAAAGGAACTACTAACGGAACAGTGACGGATCTTGATGGAAATTATACGTTGACTGTTCAGACTGCCAATCCGGTGTTGTTATTTTCATATGTGGGTTATCAGAAAAAAGAACTGCCTGTTGTCGGTTCGGTCTTGAATGTTACTTTGGAAGATGATTCGCAAGTGTTGAACGAAGTAGTGGTCACCGCCCTTGGTATTAGAAAAGAAGCGAAAGCACTTTCTTATAATGTGCAGGAAGTATCTGCCAGTGAAATTGTTGGTGTTAAAGATGCCAACTTTGTAAACAGCTTGTCCGGTAAAATAGCCGGTGTGGTTATCAATTCCAGTTCATCTGGTATAGGTGGCGGAGCAAAGGTGGTGATGCGTGGTGCAAAATCTCTTTCCGGAAATAATAATGCATTATATGTAATTGACGGCATTCCGATGCCTTCATTGGAAACGACACAGCCGGATGACTTTATGACTGGTATGGGGCAGTCCGGTGACGGTGCTTCCATGATTAATCCCGAAGATATTGAAACGATGTCTGTATTAAGTGGTGCTGCCGCTTCTGCACTTTATGGAAGCGATGCAGCTAATGGGGTTATTATGATTACCACGAAAAAAGGTACGAAAGATAAACTCCGTGTCAGTTATGCTAATAACACCTCGTTCTTCAATCCGTTTGTAACTCCGGAGTTTCAAAATACTTATGGTGCAACGACAGGTGAACTGAAAAGTTGGGGGCAGAAAATGGGACAACCCAGTAATTACGATCCGTTAGATTTCTATCAGACAGGATGGAATGAAACTAACTCGTTGACTATCAGTAATGGTAATGAGAAGAACCAGACATTCCTTTCTATGGCTGCTACCAATGCAGCGGGCATTGTTCCGAATAACACGTTGGATCGTTACAATTTCACGATCCGGAATACAACTAGTATGCTCAATGATCGTTTACGCCTTGACTTGAGTGCTAGCTATATGAACGTACGCGAACAGAATATGGTATCACAGGGTCAGTACTTTAATCCGATAGTTCCGGTCTATCTGATGTCACCGAGCTACAGCCTGGATATGCTTCAACAGTTCGAAATGTATAATGAGACTCGTAACTTCAAGACACAATATTGGCCGTGGGGTAATCAAGGGATTGCTTTGCAGAATCCCTATTGGATTGTCAACCGCGACAATTTTGTCAATCATAAGAATCGTTTTCTTATAAGCGGGGGCTTGAACTTTGAAATCACTAAAGGTATAACATTAGGTGCACGTGCTAAAATGGATTATACCTCGGCTCTGTTTGAAAAGAAATATTCGGCATCTACCGATAATATCTTTTGCCAGGACTTTGGTGGTTATTACAAAGGCGATGCCTCTACCCGTCAGCTTTATGGTGATGTGATGTTGAATATAGATAAATATTTTGGTGATTTCTCATTAACAGCTACGCTGGGAACCAGCATTCAAGATGTCAACTACCAGTATTTCGATGTCGGTGGTAGTTTGAACTCGGTAGCCAATAGCTTTACAACGCTTAATTTGATGCAGTCTACCGTGAAGTTTCAGCAAGATGGTTATCATGACCAGACGCAGTCTATTTTTGCTACCGCACAGTTAGGATGGAAAAGCAAACTTTATTTGGATGTAACTGGGCGTGTCGACTGGTCTTCTGCTTTGGCATGGACCGATGCGAAGTCAGTCGCTTATCCATCGGTAGGTCTTTCCGCAATTCTGACTGAACTGTTGCCTATCAAGAACGATGTATTTACTTTCTTGAAAGTGCGTGGCTCGTATAGTGAGGTAGGAAATGCTCCTACACGTTATATTGCTTATCAGACCTATCCGTATGAGTCGGCTTCTCCCACGACAGCTACTACGTATCCTAACACAGATATTAAGCCGGAACGTACCAAGGCGTGGGAGGTCGGTTTGCAGTCTCATTTTTGGAACGATAAATTAGAGTTGAACGTATCTTTATATAAGACATCCACCTACAACCAATTGTTCAATCCTTCACTCCCTTCATCTTCCGGTTATTCTTCCATTTATATCAATGGTGGACAAGTGGATAACAAAGGTATTGAAGCCAGTCTGACATTGAATCAGCCTCTCGGACCGGTGAAATGGAACTCTACGTTCACTTACACTCTCAATCGCAACAAAATTAAAAAGTTGTTGAAGCCCACCACTCTGTCAGGCGGAGAAGTTGTTAGCCAGGACATGATGGATCTTGGGGGGCTTGAAATCGTGAAGTCACGTCTTTTTGAGGGTGGTTCTATCGGTGACTTGTATGTGACTGCTCTTCGCACAGACCATCACGGGTATATTGACGTGGATTATGTCAATAATACAGTGGCTATCGACGACAAAGCCGGTGAACGTAAGGATGGTTGGATTTATGCTGGTAATTCTCAAGCTAAATACATGATGGGATGGCGTAACTCCTTCTCTTGGAAAGGGCTGACATTGAGCTGTTTGATTAATGCTCGTATCGGTGGTGTGGTTGTTTCGCAGACCCAAGCATTGATGGATGCTTACGGTGTTTCCAAAGCTACGGCTACAGCGCGCGATTTAGGATATGTATTGATTGACGGTCACGAAGTGCCAGCCGTGCAGAAATATTACAGTACTGTGGGAAGTGGTGTAGGCTCGATGTATGTCTACAGTGCTACAAATGTCCGTCTTGCAGAATTGTCTCTCGGTTATGATGTTCCCGTTCAAAAGATAATTCCTTGGATTCAGAGCATGAACGTCGCCTTCACCGGACGCAACTTGTTCATGTTCTATTGTAAGGCCCCTTATGATCCTGAACTGACGGCAAGTACAGGTACACACTTCAGCGGTATGGACTATTTTATGTTGCCGAGCCTGCGTAATTTAGGCTTCTCTGTTAAACTTAACTTCTAAAGAATCGACAAGATGAAACAGATATCAAAATATATAAAAGTTGTTAATGGTACGTTGCTTGCCGGAGGCTTGCTGCTTACAGCCTGCACCAGCCATTTTGAAAGTTGGAATATTAATCCGAATGAGGTAACTCCGGAGCAGATGGAACGCGATAACCTTAAAACGGGAGCTTACTTTACACAGATGGAGAGGGGCATTTTTGTGGTAGGTAAGGATAAAGGCGGTTTGTTTGAGGAAACTCAGATGCTGACCGGTGACATATTTGCCAGCTACTTTGCTCCTGTCAAGACGTGGGATTATGCCGGAACAGAAGATAACGACTGTTATAAACTTTATCGCCAATGGTATAATTCACCGTTCAATAACGCTTATACCGAAGTGATGCAGCCGTGGCAAAGTATCGTAGAGAATACCGATGAGGTTTCACCTGCACGTGCTTTGGCTACTATTGTCAAGGTGTTTGGTATGAGTCGTATTACGGATAAGTATGGTCCCATTCCTTATTCTAAGTTTGGTACAGGTATTCATGTGGCTTATGACAGCCAGAAGGATGTGTATTATCGCTTCTTTGAAGAATTGGCAGATGCCATTGATGTGCTTACTGGTTATAACAGCCGAACGTCCGAACCGTATATGGAACGTTATGACTATATTTATAATGGTAGAGTAGAGAAGTGGATAAAGTTTGCCAATACACTCCGTCTCCGTTTGGCAATGCGTATTTCTTATGTGGATGAGACAAAAGCTCGGACAGAAATAGAGGCTGCGATTGGTCACAGTATAGGACTGATGACGTCTGTTGATGATAATGCGGTTTTAAAACAGTCTGCATCGTTCACTTTCATCAATGAGTGGTGGGAAGCATTTGAAAGTTTTAATGATTTTCGCATGAGTGCTACTATGGATTGTTATTTGAAAGGTTTGCAAGATCCGCGTTTGGCATGTTACTTTAAGGCTGCGGTGAAAGATGGAGCATATCATGGAGTCCGGAATGGACAAACTAGCCGTAATCAAGGAACATTGTCGGAGGCTGCTTCCAGTATGAATGTGGAACAAAACGATAATATAGAGTGGATGGGCGCCGCTGAAACTTATTTTTTACTGGCAGAAGCTAAATTGCGTTTGAACTTGGGGGATAAGACCGTGCAGGAGTATTATGAAGAAGGTGTGAGAATTTCTTTCTCTTCCAAAGGTGCTACGGGGGCAGATACTTACCTCGCGGATGATACTAATGTACCGGCTACGTCTTTTGTAGATCCGACAACCGAACGTAGTACTGATGTAAGTAGTATGGTTTCAAACTTGACTGTGAAGTGGAACGATAATGCTACTGAAAGCAAGAAACTGGAGCGTATTATGGTTCAGAAATGGATTGCTCTTTTTCCTGACGGGCAGGAGGCATGGAGTGAGATGCGTCGTACAGGTTATCCGGGAATTGTTACTATCAGTTCGAATCGTTCCGGTGGTGAAGTGCCTGAAGGAGAACTTATTAGTCGTCTGAAGTTTCCGACAACAGAGTATTCAGACAATGGCGAGAATACGCAAGCTGCTGTCTCCCTATTGAAGGGTACGGACATTGCCGGTACACGTCTTTGGTGGGATGTAAAAAGGTAATCAGATATATAATGTAGAACAATCTAACTAAGTAATTAGAATATGAAAACAATGAAATACTTATTGGTCGCGCTAGCCACAGGCAGCTTGATGGCTGCGTGTAACACGGACATTGAATCGTTGACCATTCAGCGACCGTTGACTTACGACGACCAGTACTACCAAAACCTGCGCGATTACAAAGCAAGCGACCATGAAATTGCTTTTGGATGGTTTGCGCAGTATGGAGCTCAAAACTCAGCGGCTGTTCGATTTATGGGATTGCCCGACAGTCTCGATATTTGTTCTATGTGGGGTGGTATTCCTGCAAAGGAAAATACTGAGATATGGGACGAAATTCGTTTTGTGCAGAAAGTGAAAGGTACCAAAATGCTCTGTGTGGCAATTACACGTATTGATGCGGAAACTGACGAACACGATTTTAAGAAGGCTTACAATGAAGCAAAGGCAATGCCGGAGGGTGATGAACGAACCGTTGCACTTAATCGTTCCTTTGAAATGTATGCTGAATATTTCCTTGACCAGGTGTTCCTGAATGATCTTGACGGCTTCGATGCCGACTATGAACCGGAAGGTGACTTTTTGAGTGGTTCAAATTTTGAGTACTTCTACAAGCATATGGCTAAATATATGGGACCGAATCCGGATATCACTAAAGAAGAGCGTCTACAACTCATTGAAGAGCGTTATGGTAAAGAAATAGCTTCGCAAGAAGGCATTTGTGACAAAATGTTGAATATTGACCAGACATCTACTAGTATGACAAGTCTTGTTCCATATAGTAATTATTGTTTCCTTCAGGCGTATAGTGGTGGAACTGGCGCTGGTGGATGGCCTGATGAAAAGGTGGTATACTGCTGTAATATGGGTGACGGCTGGCAGGGTGATATGCAGTCCATGTACAATCAGGCACGTTATAAACCGGCGAATGGCAAACGCAAAGGAGGTTTTGGAGCATTCTTTATCCATCGTGACTATAATGTACACGAATACAATCCTGAGCCTTACTATCGGTTCCGTCAATGTATCCAAATACAGAATCCGGCTGTCCATTAATTAACTTTTTAATGAAAGATGACTATGAAAAATAGAAAGAATCTGTTTTATATAAGTATGTTCGCCATCTGTGTGCTTGTTTTTACTGCCTGTGGCGATGATGAGACTTACGATGTTTATGGAGATCCGTATAATAGAGTGTACGTTTTGGATAATTCCAAGGAGTATAAGATAGTACAGACTCCCATCAGTACAGTCAGTAATGTAGATTTCACATGGGAAGCAAAATGCTCAAAGAAAGCGAGTGGTGACATTAGAGTAACGGTAGCGGTTGATAACTCCTTGATTGATGCTTATAATGAAGAACATGACACCGAGTTTGAAGCCTTGCCTGTTGAGGCTATTGTACTGGAGAATAAAGAAATGACTATTCCTGCAGGAGAAATGGTAGTGGCAGATGCTGTACATCTAAAATTGACTGATGACGTGAATGTTCTCTCTACTCTTAAGAGTGAAAAAGGATATATTGTTCCTTTGCGTCTTGTTTCGGCAGAAGGTGGTAATTCGCAGTTGAGCACTAATATGCTGGCGCCTTCTTTCTTGACTATTACTGTGACTGAGGATAATATGAATCATGAAGCTACCCAATATACAGGTACTGGTACATTAGTGGCAGACCAAACAGGATGGACCGCTACCACCAATGGAACTGTTCAGTCTTGGTATGAACCGATTGAAGCCATTTTTGATGGAAATTATGAAACTTATTGTTCTATCTCTAATCGGTCGGGTGAGCTTTTGCTGGATATTGATATGGGGAAAGCATATTCTTTTGATAGTATCAAAATGACAAGTTCCGGATATGATTATGAAACTTGGACTGAAAAAGAGGTCGGTGCGTTCAGTGCCGGTATGACTGTCAGCACAAGTGATAATGGTACGGATTGGAAAACACAAGGAGAAATTGAACGTAATGCCGAAGATTGTGTTTTCTATGCTCCGTTGACTGCCCGATATATTCGGATAACTGTTCCGAATGCCGGTGGTTGGTATGGTGCTTCTTTGGAATGTGGTGTATTTAATGTTTATGCTAAATAATAATTGAAGTTATGAAGAAATATACGCTCTTATCTTTATTAGCTTTGTTGCTTTGTGTGTCAGGTTGCAAGACTGAACCTGATTACAGCGATGCTGTCTATATGACTGGCACGTTGACTTCTTCAAATGTGAAATTTCTCGTTGAGGGGCAGTCTACATTAGGTTTGACCGTGACTTCAACCGATAAGACGGACACTGATGTGAAAGTTGGTGTGCAGGTGGCTCCTCAGCTACTTGAGTCTTTTAATGCCTCTACCGGTCGTAACTGCCAAATGCCTCCCGAAGGTAGTTATAGTTTTGAAGGTGGTGAAGTGGTGATTCCAGCAGGGCAAAACCAGTCTACGCAAATCAAGGTGACTGCTGATTCCGAGAAATTACAGGAGGGGGTATCCTACTGCCTTCCTGTATCTATTACCTCTGTGTCAAATAGCGATCTGAAAGTGATGGAAACTTCCCGTACCGCTTATGTTATGTTGACTAAGGTTATTAATATCAAGGCTGCTTACCTGGCACGCCGGGGATATTTCAATATTCCTTCGTTCGGCGATCAGGAAAAAAGTCCGGTGAAAGCACTCGGACAGATGACATTAGAAATGAAGGTGCTTCCTGTATCCTTCCCTGTCGGTTCTGAAAGAAGTGCTAATGGTATCAGTTCGTTGTGTGGATGTGAGGAGAACTTCCTCTTCCGTTTTGGCGACGGTGCCGGTAATCCTGTTAATAAATTGCAGTTCGTGAAAGGGTCAATTGGTACGGCATCGCATCCTGATAAGAAAGACCATTATGAGTCATGGGTAGAAAAGGAATTTCCTACAGGGCATTGGTTGCACTTTGCTGCCGTATATGACGGTCAGTATTTACGTCTTTATTTGGATGGTGAGCAGATTCACTTTGTGGAAACTAAGAATGGCGGAACCATTAATTTGAGCATGGCTTATGACGGTCATACATGGGAGGACACATTCTCTATTGGTCGTTCTGCAGGTAATGCACGTTTCTTTGATGGTTACATCAGTGAATGTCGTGTATGGAATGTGGCACGTACGGCTGCCCAGATTGAGGATGGCGTTTGCTATGTAGACCCCACAAGTGAAGGACTAATCGCTTATTGGCGTTTTGATGGTGAAACGCAAGATGACGGTACGGTGCTTGATATGACTGGACATGGACATAATGCTGTACCGGGTGGTACTGTTACTTATGTCGACAATCAGAAATGTCCGTTCTAAAATAGGGTAGAATAGAGGTTGTTTTTTACTCAAATGAAGCCTGCTGTCAAATCAGCTTTGCCACAAGGCATTGCGGGATGATAGCAGGTTTCTCTTTTTAATATCTTATTCGTTTATAAAAAATAGTTATGCTAAATAGAGTCTATAAATCATTACTGTTTATGGCTATGATGACAGGAGTTTCTTATTCCTTTGCACAGCCGCTTCCGACAGTAACCTATAAAAATCCGACTTTGCCGGTAGCAACGCGAGTAGCCGACTTGCTATCCCGTATGACATTGGAAGAAAAAGTCGGCCAACTCCTTTGTCCTTTGGGGTGGGAGATGTATGAAATCAAAGAAGACGATGTTTTTCCTTCTGATAAATTCAAGCAACTCATAAAAGACAGAAAGGCCGGTATGCTTTGGGCAACCTATCGCGCCGACCCGTGGACAAAGAAAACATTGTCAACCGGATTGAATCCCGCTTTGGCTGCAAAGGCTGGAAATGCCTTGCAAAAGTACGTAATAGAGAATACCCGTTTGGGAATTCCCTTATTCCTTGCCGAAGAAGCACCGCACGGTCACATGGCAATTGGTGCAACCGTTTTTCCAACCGGAATCGGAATGGCTGCTACTTGGTCGCCCCAACTCATCCGTGAAGTAGGAAAAGCAATCGGCAAAGAGATACGTTTGCAGGGCGGACATATCAGCTATGGACCAGTGCTCGATTTGGCTCGTGACCCGCGTTGGTCTCGTGTAGAAGAAACCTTTGGTGAAGATCCGGTATTGACGGGTGAAATAGGAAAAGCGATAGTGGAAGGATTAGGAGGCGGTGATTTGTCACGCCCATACAGCACATTAGCTACCCTCAAACACTTTCTCGCCTACGGTATCTCGGAAAGCGGACAGAACGGAAATCCCTCTTTTGCCGGTATACGTGAGCTGCACGAAAACTTCCTGCCACCGTTTAGGCAAGCTATCGATGCCGGAGCATTATCAGTAATGACTTCTTATAATTCGATGGACGGTGTTCCCTGCACAGCCAATCACTCTCTGTTGACCGAACTTCTTCGGAATGAATGGAAATTCAGCGGAATCGTCGTTTCTGATTTATACAGCATAGAAGGTATTCATCAAAGCCATTTTGTTGCGCCCACTATGGAAGAAGCAGCAGTTCTTGCATTATCAGCCGGAGTGGATGTGGATTTGGGAGGCGATGCATATATGAATCTGATGAATGCTGTAAACACAGGTCGTATCGGTAAAACAGCACTTGACGCTTCTGTCGCCCGTGTTCTACGGTTGAAATTTGAGATGGGGCTGTTTGAAAATCCTTATGTAGATCCTGAAAAAGCAAAGAAAGAAGTGCGCAGTGAAGAATCTGTAACTTTGGCACGCCGGGTAGCACAAGCTTCAATCACGTTGTTGAAGAATGAGCACTCTTTGCTTCCGTTGAACAAAAATAGGAAAGTAGCATTAATCGGACCTAATGCAGATAATCGCTATAATATGTTGGGGGATTATACCGCTCCGCAGGAAGAAGCAAATATAAAGACTGTCTTGGATGGAATCAGGACCAAACTTTCTTCGTCGCAAGTGGAATACGTGAAAGGCTGTTCCATTCGTGATACTGTGACAACTGATATTGAACAGGCCGTTGCAGCCGCCCAGCGTTCCGAAATCATTATTGCCGTAGTGGGAGGCTCCAGTGCTCGTGATTTCAAGACCAGTTATAAAGAAACGGGTGCGGCCATTGCCAACGAAAAGACGATCAGCGATATGGAATGTGGCGAAGGGTTCGACCGCGCAACACTCTCTTTATTAGGAAAGCAACAGGAACTGCTCAAAGCCTTAAAAACTACCGGAAAGCCATTGGTAGTCGTTTATATTGAAGGCCGTCCCTTGGATAAAAACTGGGCATCAGAAAATGCAGATGCAGTATTAACTGCTTATTACCCGGGACAAGAAGGAGGGATTGCTATTGCCGATGTTTTATTTGGTGATTTTAATCCGGCAGGACGATTGCCATTCTCTGTGCCTCGTTCCGTTGGACAAATTCCACTCTATTATAATAAGAAAGCTCCTCAAAGCCATGATTATGTAGAAATGTCTGCTTCTCCGCTTTATCCTTTCGGATACGGTTTGAGTTATACCTCTTTTGATTACTCGGATTTGCATCTGTCAGCCTTGACGCCACGTTCTTTTGAAGTTTCATTCAAAGTCCGGAACACAGGAAAGTACGACGGTGAAGAAGTAGCTCAACTTTATTTGAGAGATGAATACGCTTCAGTAGTGCAACCGTTGAAGCAACTGAAACATTTCGCACGTTTCTATTTGAAGCGTGGTGAAGAACGGGAAGTGAAGTTTATTTTATCCGAAGAGGATTTCTCGCTTGTCGATCGGAATTTAAAGAGTATTGTGGAGCCGGGAACTTTTCAGATAATGATCGGTGCTGCTTCCGATGACATAAGATTACAGACGAAAGTGGAGATAAAATAGGAGATACTTCGCAAGGAGGAGTAGATAAGGATACAACTATCCGGAAAAACCAGATAGTTCAAAAAGAAGGTAATCGGATGATATTAAATAAGATTGCCCCTATTCATCTATGAAACAAAACTCTCAAATTTAGATCTCATAATGATTGGTACCTGTTTTATTGTCATACTGTCAGGATTATGCGCAAGTAGGTGAATATCAACGTTCTATCACCTGACAATAACCATTGATAATAGGCTGACAATAAAATATCCAGACTTTTATTGTCAGCCTTGCTTTTATCTCTTATGATAGCTTTATTACCTGATAAACAGTACCTTTATAAGTATGCTTCGAAGGAATACCGCATTTTTGCAGCAATCTCCCGAAGTGATATACTTTGTTATCAGACAATGACATACCGCTTTTCTTCTTCAGATAATTCAATATTTCAACCGGAGTAAGAAATTCCCCTTCCTCTTTCGTTTGTGCAGTCTTGAAATACTGGTAAAACAATTGCAACATAGCCGGTGTCTGCTCAAACTCACGGTTGTTTTCAGTCATAATCTGCTCATCCTCACTGTCAAACCAGTAGCGTTCGCCATGATGAATCTCGTGCATGGCTTGTGCATAAAGCTGTTCATAATCTATCGGCTGTGTAGTGTCGATGTTTCCCGTCACTTCAATACAAATGAAACGGCGGCTTCCCGAAGGATCAGTCAACAAATCCTTCTGATTGCTTGTGCCGATAAATGAAGCATACCGTTGCAATTCAAGTACCGAGCGACCGTGCGGTTTCCGTAGATTGACCACAGGCTTTTGAAGAATATGTTTCAGAAATCCTTGTTGTGGCAGCGTTATCTGGTCAAACTCATCGATATTGATGAGCGCAAACCGATTCAGATACAGTTCTGCATCCCGTTTATGGCTGAAATCAATGCTGTCTGTATAGTAAGCGCGAAGCGCAGGCGGAATCATTTCACGGCAGAAAGTTGATTTATGAGTTCCCTGTCGGCCCACTAATATGGGCGACGTATTGTTCGCGTGCATTTTATCTACTCCTCTCCAATGTGAAACCATATTCAGGAACCAACGGTGGAAAAGCAATTCCCAATGCGGATTTTTGCAAGGCACCCTGTTTGCCAAAGCATGAATACGGTCTTTGCCGTCCCAATGAGGCAGATGAAACAGGAACTCTTCCAACGGATTGTAGATTGGCACACGGTTGGAATGTAAGTATCGGTCTATGTCCCTGTCCCATACGCCAATACCTTCGGATTGGGCATCAAGCATGATACTGTTTTGTGCCCGTTTGTCAATAGGATGAAAATAAAACTGAAACGAGAAACGCTCCCGGTATTCCACTTCCCCGATCTGCGTATTATAGCGGAACTCATAACGACGGTTCATAAATTCGTCCATCTGCAGGCTAAGGCGTTGCTCTTTAGTCAGGCAGTTGCTTTTGGGCACTCCCTTACATTCCTTATATACGTTTCTTATCATTTCGCGTATCAGCATCGGATTTTTTCTTTTGTAATAACGCATGATGGTCCGTCGGGTTACCTCCTCTTCCGGGATGCCGGAGTAGTAACAATTTTCGGCAAGCGGGACTACTAACGTTTGCAAATCATGATCGTTCCGATGCCAGTCTGTTTCCATTTCTTCAAATGTCTTCCGCAATGCTGCTTCATAAAGCAATGCTACAGTATCTTCCGTGTCATACCCTGGCAGTGCTCGATTCAGTGGAGATGTTTCAGTGCTCGATTTCTCATGATAAGTCATCTCGCCGGGCATACCGATGGGTTGTGAAAGATAGAAAGGGACAGGGGTGGGACGGTAAATCAAGTCCGGATCATAACTAAGACGTGAGAATTGTTCCAGTTTCGGCTCTTTTAATAGAATGTTGAAGGGAAGTTGAGGCTGATAACATTTAATGGCAAGCCGGTAAGCATGTGCCTGAAACACTTCGGCTTCTTCCGTTGTTTGCGGTAAAGTACCATCCGGACGGGTGAAGCAAGTCCATATCTTGACACTTTTACCACTTGCACCCATAAAAGCCAGCATTGTTTGGGGAAGTTCGGCTGCCTTTTGCTTCACGATTTCCACTTCTGTCTTTCCGGCTAGCGGGCCGATGGTCAGTTCTACAATGCCATTGTAGGTTTTCATTCGTTTCACTCCGTTCACTCGCCCGAAGGCTGCTGCGGGAATCACTCGTGGTAGTTTGTTGGCGAGGGAACAAGGCTCGTCGGGTAGAACAAAATGCAGGGCCTGACGTAATCCGGTTACCGGGCGGAGCTTGGTTTCTTTTTTCATTTTTTCTATCAGCAAGTCGATGTCTGTCACGCTTAGTGCCTCCGTATCTCCGTTTTCCCTGATTTGTGTAATCTTCATTTTTCTTCTCTTGATATTAATGAGAGTAAGTGTTTGTTATTGGTTTCAAAGGTACGGATAAGGTACTTGTAAAACAAACTATTTGCGCTTTATCGCGATAAAGAATGTGCTTTCTTGTTATACTCTATTCAAGAAGGCGGACTTGAAACATTAACAAGTAAGTAAAGATATGCTCGCCACTGTGTATTGTTGCCGGAAGTTACTAAAAGAGTGTAAACCGCTGGAAATGAGCGTGTGTTAATTGCTCATTATGGTAATAGGTTACGGATTAGTAAGTTATCTACTACATTATTCTTCTGCGTATT
>NZ_JAPQKZ010000052.1:0-41667 GCF_027257075.1 Bacteroides sp. LFL-34
TTATCCATTCAGAGTGAGAGAAAGGGGGACATTGTCTCTCTTTCCTCTCTGAAAAATAAATGTTTTTATTGCTTATTATCCGCACCCAAAAAGTTGCATTTATAAGTTGAACTCAAGTCAAATAAACACGTCCCGGAACAAATTCCGAATCATCGGCAATTGAAAGAGAGGCAGCAGAAGAAATTGCCTGTCCTGCTGAAATAGTAACCTCCGGATTTTCAAATGTATATGATTTATCCGGAATGGGATAATAATTGGTTCCCATTTCCTCATTATAAGTATCAACCAGACTTGCATCAACAGCCAGATTCACCTGAATATCCGATTCAACGCGAGAAGTTGAAGTCACAGAAACAGCATACGCAGATGGAAATCCATCAATGGCGAACTTTACCAATCTATCCGAAGATGTTCCGGTCATTAACAACCCGTCACCTTTTTGAGCGGCTTCCTGGCATCCCAGCAGCATAAAAGAAGCTATTCCTATCAAAGCAGCTCCCCATATCTTTTTTATATTATTCAATGTTTTCATACCTTGCATACAAATTTAAAATTCATCCATTTTCTTCTTCCGTTTCTTGTTTAGTAGACTGTTGTACAGGCTTTCCGGCAGGATTTTGTTCCTGAATACCACGCCGAAGGCTATAATAAGGAATAGCGGCTTTCTCTTTATCACCTATAGCCTGATTAGCAGGACGAGTGGTATTGTATTCATATTCAAAATAATATCCACCGAATCCGCCTTTTCGTCCTTGTGTAGGATTCCAGCGTGCCATACCTATTACAGAATAGATTGGATTGCCCCATGAATCTACTTTATTTCCATCGGCTTCCGTAAATTCGACTCCACCATTCTGCCAGTACCATCCCATTTGTTCCGTAGCAACGAATTTTTCAGGAGGACACCAGCTGCTAAGCTGGTCAAATTTAGATTGCAAACTTTGAGCACTACCGGTGGTGTAACATTGTCGTACAAAATAATCGACATAAGGTTCTGTTTCCTTAGGAGGCAGCTGATTATAGAAGTCAACAATTAATAATTTGCCTGTACCCGATTGAGGACCGAAATAATTTCCCAATACCTTTATAAACTTTGTAAAGTTATCATTTTGCAACCAGTCGCCTTCCGGTTCGTAGTCCAAGTCCAAACCATCCAGATCATTACGCAACACACATCTCGCAAGATGCAAAGCATAAGCCTCGATACCTGCGTCGGTTTTAGGAAACTCCGTACTTCCAATACGGCAAATCGTACACATCACAACGCGAGTCCCCTTTACTGTACGGATATAATTCATTTCCTCATAAGCAGTCGGCAAATAACGCTCGTTATAATAACTCGTTTCTACATAAGCCGGATTGTTGGAAGGAATACCTGACCACAGACTGACAATGTCCAGACTATCCGGCAGACCAGTGAAATGAAGCCCCTGCGAAGGAGATGCTTCTGAAGTATAACCGGCATACCAGCCGAAACAAATAGCATGATCTGTTTTCTTATATTCACGCAGGTTCTGATAATATTCTTCATTATAAGTATTAGCTGCCTGTATAACTTCCGGTTCAATATCCGTATCACAACCACTCACAACAAATGTCAAGAGATAGGTGAACAAAAAATATACATAATTTCTTTTCATATTCTGCATTATTTAAGTAACCAATTATTTATTAGGCACATCCCACCACAATCTGACACCCGGGTTATCTACGCCACCTAAAAGTGTGATGCCTTTATCCAACTCTGTTCTATTCGTATTATATTCCGATTCCGGATAAGGTAATCTGCGGATTTGTATATTTGTGTCTACAGAACCTCCGGAACTTTCGTTCACAACAACCGGAAATACTTTCGGATAACCGGTACGGCGGAACTCTGTCCATGCCTCTTGTCCCACCGGATAAAGAGCAATGTACTTTTGAGTAATGATTTGTTCCAGATTTGTTTTAAAATCTCCCGATTCATCCCAAGCGATAGAAACAGTCCCCAAAGCATCCATGGAATGAGATGATGTCACCGGATCCTCATAATTGGCAGGCACATATCCACCCGCCGCAGTTCTTGTCAGATACGCGTCAGCTCCTGATACACCATGTTCATCAAATGACATTCTTATTCCATCTTCATAATACTTTTTAGCATCGGCATTCGTTCCCCAACGCAAAGCATATTCCGCCAACAAGAAATATGATTCAGATGAACGCATCCACACTACATTGGAAGTAGCGGTTGCCTGTGGTTCGGCAAAGATTCCTGTTATATATTTATCCTTACTTACGTCCTTTGACATTCCGGCTCTTATACCCCGATATTTTCCACCCGTACCTGCCTCGAAGTAAGCAGAAAGTCGTGGATCCTGATAACCATTCATGTATGAATCCAGCGTCGCTCCCATACAAATATCATCCCATCCTTTCAGAATATACAGAGGACTTTCATAAGTCGCTATCGGAGTAATATGCTGAAGTTCTGCTAAATCAGACTTCACATTCATCAATCCATAACTATTGCCAATAGCCAGTTGGGCTTCACTTTTTGCCTTTGTTTCATCCACATAGGCAAGATGCAATGCAAGACGCAAACGAAGTGAATTGGCAAACTTTATCCAAGATGTAACATCACCGTTGAACACACAATCCCATGATGACAAAACTTTACTTCCGGATGCAGCATAACTATCCAAGTTATTGATAGCTCCATCCAATTCTTCAAAGAATCTGTAATAAACATCCTTTTGCGAATCATAAGGCACTTCTTTTGAAACTCCAAAATTCAAATAAGGAATAGGGCCATAGGTATCTGTCACACGATGCATTGCCGCTACTTTCAGAATTTGTGCCATAGAAAACCGGGGATCTTCGTCATTGTTAATCGCTTTTCTTATTTCACGCCAGGCATTCATAGTCGTCAGGTAATTGGTAGTGAACATATCACCATACCAACTTCTTTTATCCCAATTGTAACGACCGGCAGAATTGATACTGGGAGCAGGAAAACCAAAATAGCCGACATAACCATCTCCACCCATCACTTCCACAGTCTGATATCTGTCCGAACCGATATTAAGTCCCGGTTGTGCTACCACCAGTACGTTCTGCTCCATCTGTAAAAGAAGAGAACCAGTTCTCACATTATCCCAATCCGTCATCTCATCGGTTGCTTCATTAGGATTGGTATTGTACTCCAAAAAATTCTTTGTACAACCTACATTTATCATGATTACTCCAAGGAGTAAGTAGTAGTTCCTTACTTTAAAAAACTTACGTATGTTCATCATTATTTTTTTTAAAGGTTATCCAATTAGAAAGAAATCTTTGCAGAAAATCCCATCGATCTCAAACTCGGTTGCATGAAATAGTCCATACCCTGGTTATAAGTACCTGTACTTGCAGTAGATTCCGGGTCAAATGGAGCCTTACAATATAGCATCCATAAATTACGTCCTACAAAGGACACATTCAATCCAGAAATCCATTTACACCATTTATTGATCGGAATATCATATCCCAATGTCAATTCTCCCAAACGAACATTCGTCATACTATATACATACATAGAACCTACATAACCTGTACCATTAGCTCCGATAGTCTGATACCATGTCTGGGCATCAATCATCTGGCCGTTTACTTTCACGCCACCATTATCCCGCGCTTCTGCCGATGTCTTAGACACTCCATAATAGTCCATTACAGCTTGAGTGGCAGAAACTCCGATACCACCTACACGGGCATTCAACATAAATCCGAGACTGATTCCTTTCCAATTAAATTCATTTCTCCAGCTAAGAGTATATTTCGGATTGGTATTACCAGCATAGACATAATTATTCTTATCTGTTTCCAATGTACCCGTCATTGAATTCATCCAGATATGTCCATGCTCATCAGTTCTCATTGTATTCACATATACATCTCCCATAGAGCCCCCTACTGTTAGCCGCTGTTTGGCACCGCCTAACGAATAGACATCCATTTCGTCCAGATGTACTGTCACTCCCAACTCTTCATTTGTATATTCAGGGAGTAATTGGTCAATGCGGTTTCTGTTGAGCGACCATAGTAAAGTTGTTTTCCAATCTACAGGCCCTATATTCTGTTTAAAGCCAAGAGCTAACTCAATACCTTTATTCGTTACTTTACCTGCATTTACATATAATTTAGAATATCCGGTTGTTGTAGAAATTTCCGGACTGAAGAGCTGATTCTCCGTATATGTCTTATAAGCTGTCACGTCCAGTGTCAGTTTATTATCAAACAGACCTAAATTAAATCCTCCTTCCCATGAATGAGTTCTCTCCGGTTTAAGGTCTTTTATCGGGAAATAAGAAGTGGTATTCAACCCTCCCAACACTGCGTAAGTAGTGATAGCCCTGAATCTTTCCGGTGCATTACCCACCTCACTATATGAAAGGCGGACCTTTGCATAAGAAAGAATGTTAGATTTCATTGTAAACATATTAGTCAGAATCGCTGAAGCACCGATAGAAGGATATAATATGGAAGAATGGTTTGTTCCTGCCAAAGCAGATATCCAGTCATTACGTAACGAACCATCTACATAAACCATGCCCTTATATCCTAATGAGAATGTTCCGAATAAAGAATTGGTACGGTCGTGATAGTTCGTATTTTTATAGGTTAATTTACCGGAAACGTTCGCATTGTTAGAAGTAAACAGATTAGGAATGGTCAGCAATCCGCCGCCAAAATTAAGTTCCTTATAATCCAAATCCAATAAACTGGCACCTAAAGATGCTGTCAGATTCCATGTGTCGTGATAGAAATATTTATTGATATTCAACATGGCATCCGCATATATCTGACTGGTATTCTTGTTCGATTGCACGTATGCTCCTTTATCCGAGTTTTCAGCAATCACATTCAAAGTGGAAGCATACATTTTCTTTTCCGAGTTGATAGTTTCCTTATCCAGTTTCACGCGTCCGGAAACATTCAACCAATCTGTTATCGTATATTTTAGTGAACCGCTTGCCAGAAAACGGTCTTTCTTGTTGGTATACATATTCCGGTTCGTAATCCAGTAAGGATTCTGCATGGATAATCCATTTTCTTTCAATGGCCAGAACTGTGTTTTTATGTTACGGTCTACATCATATCGTTCATAATACTGATATTTCGAGAAATCATCACCGCGCGGAAATAAATAAACGGGAACCAATGGATTGGCATACTCTCCTTGCGACAACATATTCTGTTCCTTTACATTAGAATACATAAAACTTAAATCCATCGTCAGTTTATCATTCAGCATAGAGGTCGTGTTACGAACAGAGAAATTATATCTGTCCAAGTCATTATTCTGAATGATACCCCGGGCATTCACAGCACCTACGGATACATAGGTTTGATTTTTTTGTGTCCCTGTAGTCAGACTTACAGTGTTTGCTACATTGTAACCTGTCTGAAAAAAATCTTTAACTTCATAATCGGTAGGAGATGACAATTTAGATGCCCAACTATACCACTCTCCAGTTTCCGAACCATACGTATTCTGGAATTCCGGCAATCGGAATGGTGAATAGAAAGTTGAATTATTACTGTAAGTCAATCTGGTTTTATCTACAGCTCCTTTCTTCGTTGTGATAAGTACCACACCATTGGCAGCAGCCGAACCGTATAGTGCAGCGGCGGCCGATCCGCTAAGTACTGAAATTGATTCTATATCATCAGCGTTGAAGTTAGCCAATCCGTCACCGGATTGTCCGGCACCCGTATACTGATCGTCGGGTTGTTCACCTGATATATTAGCCAAAGGAACTCCATCTACTACATATAGAGCGTTGTTATTACCTGATATAGACTTCGTACCACGCATTACCACACGGGCACCGCCTCCAATACCGGATGAACTTGCATTGATATTCACACCCGCCACCTTACCGGCAAGACTGCTCATCACATTCATATCTTTCGCCTTTGCCACTTCGTCGCCGCCAATCTGCTGCACATTGTATGTCAAAGACTTGGTTTCGCGTTTAATGCCCAAAGCCGTTACAACAACCTCATTCAAGACTTTTGCATCTTCCGTCATCACAATGGAAAGCGATTTATTATCTGTAACCTTCACCTCTTGAGAAGCATATCCAATATAAGAGATCTCCAATACCGCTCCCTTTTTAGCTTGAATCTGAAAGTTTCCGTCGAAATCTGTAATAGCACCGGTAGTTGTCCCTTTTACTTTCACATTCACTCCGATCAAAGGTTCTCCTTTTGTATCTTTCACTGTACCTTTTACCTGAATAGTCGGATCTTGCTCTGTTACATTCAATTTATTGGTAGACAAGATAATCTGCTTATCAACCACTGTATAAGTAATGTTGGTTCCTTTAAATACCTCATCAAGAATATCCAGGATCTTACCTGAATTGTTTCTCACAGAAACAATACGATTCTTCTGAATTGTTTTATCATTATAAAGGAAAACATAGTCGGACGTCTCCTCTATTTTATTCAGTACCTGTTCTACAGATACATTGTTCATTGAAATGGCAACCCGCGTTCGCTGGGCATAGCCATCTTCGGCAGAAAGTTGTAATACTACTGCGAAAAGTAGTGCTAGACTAATCCTCATAACTAAAGGAAGTTTTAGATTTAAAGCATATTTAGGACATAATGCTGTAAATGAATGATTTTTTTTCATACATTTGTGGCTAACTAAAGTTTATTACTAAATGAACTATGGTTTGATTCCGGCTAGTGTTTGCGAGACCTTGTACCGTGAATCTGGAAAATTCGGAGGAAGACAGCTGTTGGTAGCAGCTTTCTTCCTTTCTTTTATTCTCTTGTGTTATTCCATGGGCTTTTATTTTAAGGGTTACTACTCTAATATAAATCTACTCTAATTTTAGTCTTTGATAATGTATCATCTGCCTGTTGTTGCGGTTCTTCAATTTTCCATTTTAAATCGGCAGACCTGGCCAGATAATCCAATATCTGCGACAGAGTTTCAGTCCGGAAAGTAGCCCGGTACTTATATTCTTTTCCAGACCTATTGTTAAACTGAATTTCTACATTGAAATGTCGTTCCAGACGCTTCAGGATTTCTTCTAATGAAGCATTTCTGAAAATTAGTTTTCCATCTTTCCAAGCTATCTTTCCATAGACATCCACTTTATTTTTTTTCGACTTTTGACTCTGTTTGTCGTAAAGCAACTGTTCTCCAGGAGCCAATACGATTGTTTCCTGATCGGGGGTTATCACATTTACCTTACCCTTTTCCAATACTGTTTCTATATAATTATCATCCTCATAAGCAGCTACATTAAATTTGGTACCATAAACATATACGCTCAAGCCATTCGGAGTATTTACATAGAAAGGACGATCTTTGTCTGCCTGCACTTCGAAATATGCCTCACCCTTCAGTTCTACCAACCGGTTGTCTTTCTTGAAAGTGGTAGGATAACGCAATGTACTACCTGCATTCAACCATACTACAGAATGATCCGGAAGTTCATAACGTATGACAGAACCGGTAGCGGTTACCACCTCTGCATATTTCTCGTCGGTTTCTGTTCCACTAAAATATAAATATCCCAAAACCAGAGAAGAGAGAAATAAAGGTATAGTCAGAAATGCTGCATAACGCATCAGTTGATTATACATGTTCTTTCTTCTATTAGTTTTTATTTTGGTTTGTGCTTGATAATAGGCACCCAATACATCAATGGATTCCATTTCTTTAATATCATCTCCCAATGCTTGTGCTTTACGGAGCAATGATTCCGGACTCATATTTTCCATATTTTCTTTCAAAATCTTATCTTTTAATTGTAATTACACTTATAATACAACTGAAGTAATTGGAAAAGGACAGCAAAAACAAACTTTTTTTATTTTATTTTTCGAGCCATGCCAAATTGAAGCGGTAATGCAATCGGCTACTAAGGATATGAACCACATTATCAGGAGTTTGTGTTCCTGCAAGATAGCCACGTGGTTCAGCATGATTTTCATCCATTTCGAAATATCCCGTCCATGCTCCACCGTTTAAAAAACGATATTCACCGTCCGTCAGTAGTTTTCTTACCGGCCATGTTTTTCCCTCATCGTAGGAAAGAGCCGCATACATGCCATATCCTTTCTTCACATTTCCATTTTTATCCTTAAATTCCAGACCACGTTCTTCCAAAGGCGTACGTTGCGGATGGTCTGTGAAAGAAACCAATAGCAAAGGTCCTTCATTCAGTCTCATTAAAACAAGACGCTGACCTCCGTCAATAGGAGGGAGTTCGCTTGCTACATATTTCCAGGTCTTTCCCATATCATCTGATATGCTCATTGGCATTCGGAGCTTTCCTTCTTTATTCCGTATGCTATTACCACGCCCCATAGCCATCAAACTTCCGTTCCCTAATTGTACAATTCCCGCATGGATACCTGCGATTGTACTTCCCGTTCCTCCTTCTTTGAAATCCGGCAAAGGAGCGCCATCCCAAGGATCGCACCATGTTTTTCCTCCATCTTTACTGATTTGAACAGCTGCCCCGTCATGACTGCCGGGACCCGCATCACAGGCTTGAACCAGCCATCCCTCACGTGTGCGAATCGTACCAGCTATTACCTGATGACGTTTGGTATGTTCGGGAGCTATCAGTTTAGGAGTGCTCCATGAAGCACCGTTATCTGTGCTGGTACGTAGTACCATTGCGAGATTCTGCCAGTCTCCCGATGCTTCCACTCCATTGATATGATACAATTTTCCTTTCCCGTCATTGAGCAAAGCGCTTCCTGTCATATTCCGATCCGGAACTTTAAAGAATAAAGAAGCCACATCCCAATCAGTGTGCCCGGCACGCAAGCGGGAACCGAGTACTACCATCCCTCTCCCATTCTCTTCATTTGCAGAAAACCATATTGCCAGCAAATCTCCATTATCACACCACGTAACTGCAGGCTGATGATTATGCAGATAAAATGGGGTATTCGAATCACATACCGGACGTACCACAAATGGTATCGGAGGCAAAAACATCGGTGTGATAGCAGATACTTTTTTCCATTTTATAGATGTATTTTCTACAGATTTCTGATTGAACGGGACAGGGGCAGATGTTCCCGATACATTCAAACGAGTATCTGCTTCCACAATTCTAAATCCGGTTTGGGAATGTTTATCTTCCGGGAGCATAGCCAGTCGATTGGCACTTCGCAAGTATTTCTCCGGGGTGTGATGACTCCCTCCTCGAGTGACCCGAAACTCTCCGGTCAACGGTCCTGCCGGGTCTTTCTGCTTTTCTGCGGAATAAGGAGCATACCAATCCAAGCACCATTCTTCCACATTTCCATGCATATCATAAAGCCCGAATGTATTAGGAGGAGTCTGGGCTACTTTTAAAGATACCGGATCAAAGTCACGAACCACTTTTTGATTCCGATGATAAACTGCAGGTAACCCGTCTCCTGTAGAAAATAGTGTGTATGTGCCTGCCCGACAAGCATATTCCCATTCCGCTTCTGTTGGCAAACGATAGTTTTTGCCTTCTTTCCGGCTAAGCCATTCACAAAAGGCAACAGCATCGGAATAACTCACATTGACGACTGCTTCATCATCTTCCAGCGAAACACCGTTTTTTCCTCGTAATGCCCGATGTTCCGGACGGAATGATTCATATTGCGCATTCGTTATTTCAGTGATTCCCATACGAAACGGGCGAGAGATTATTACCTGATGGATAGGAGCCTCATCAAAATCTTCGCCTAATCCGTCACTTCCCATATAAAAACTTCCGGCAGGTATTTCAGCCATCGGAATAAAAGACTTGGAAACTCCTTGAGAATGTATTGGCAAACAAAAGGTTATAGCCAATAAAAAAAACTTGTTTTTCATATTTTAATCCCGTTTATATATAATACAATCAACCTATATACAAAAGGACAGCCTCATCTGATTATTTTCTATTCATTAGTGTTGAAAGCAAAAAAAAGAATCGAAAATTAGGCTTTGATAATTATCTTATTATATATTTGCAGCAAAATGAAAAACTACAGAACCTCTAAATAATGAAAATATCTTTTTCCAAACAGACTAAGGAACGGGCTTTCAAACAACTTTATGAGGAGTATTATGCCCCATTTTGTTTGTATGCAAAAAGGTTTGTTGATGATAAAGAAACACGTGAAGACATCGTTTCGGATGTATTCACCTCATTATGGGATAAACTGGATACTGATTCTTTTGATCTTCAATCGAACACCGCATTAGCTTACATCAAAATGTGCGTAAAAAATAGCTGCCTGAATTTCCTGAAACATCAGGAATATGAATGGAGCTATGCGGAAAATATACAGAAGAAAGCTCCTGTCTATGAAACAGAACCGGATAGTATATATACTCTTGATGAGCTATACAGAATGTTGTATGAGACATTAAACAAACTTCCCGAAAACTATCGAACGGTCTTTATTAAAAGTTTCTTTGAAGGCAAAACTCATACAGAGATTGCAGAAGAGATGAATCTTAGCGTGAAGTCTATCAATCGATATAAACAAAAAACGATGGAACTTTTACGTAATGAATTAAAGGAGTATATGCCACTATTACTCTTGTTATTTCTTCGTGCATAATCTACATCCTCATGTTCTCTTCCTGGTATATGCCTTTCTTTTGAAAAACAGTCGTACTCTATATATGTATTAGTCCTGTTGTTTATATCACTCTGCTTAATAGTTAGCAGGGGCTTACTTGTGTGGACAGATAAGCTATCAGTTGTGAACAAATCCGTTTACGGTTGTAAACAGATTTGTTTACATGGGTGAGCCCTTGTAAAACATTAGAGCTTAACAAAAGAATACCTAAGTATCAATGTATGATATATAGGGAAATATAGTATAAATTAGCTGGGAACAAGACGAGCCAGGGTGAGGGTAAAAAGTTACCCTCACCCTGGCCTCACCTCTACCCTCACACTTGAAACACCGATGAATAAAGGGATTGAATCAAGGTGTGAGGGTGTGAGGGTAAAATGTCATCAACATTTGTTTGGCTAAGATGCGACACTCTGCCCGGTTTATTTTTCCGTTCTCTGTTTGCGGAATGGATTCTATTGTCAATATATGCTTGGGACGATAATAAGGTTCCAGTATTTCATGTAGTTTATTTCCGATTTCTTCTGTGTCGGGCTGATCTGCCAATAATAAAGTGACAGCCTGCCCTAAGCGCTGATCCGGAACTGAAGTAATGACAAAGGACACAGGAATAAACGGGCGGAGCAACTTCTCCATCTCCTCTGCTTGAATCTTAATTCCTCCACTGTTAATCACATTGTCTTTCCGGCCTAGAATCATAAAACTTCCATCGGGATAGATACGTGCAATGTCATTGGTTTGCAATGTTTCGTCACATACCAAAGGGGCATCAATGATTAATGTATTCTCTGCGGATAAAGACAATTTTACTGAAGGAAATGGATAATAATGTTCTGAAGCCGATGCTCCGTTCAGACGACGAAGGGCAATATGCGACAAAGTTTCAGTCATGCCATAAGTGGAGTAAACGGCAGTCGGAAGATGGTTTATCTCCGTTTCCAGAGCCTCATCAACGGCTCCGCCTCCTATAATCAGAATATCCGTTTGTTTTAATCGCTCTTTTTCTTCGGGAACCTGCATCGTGTTATAAACTTGCAATGGGACCATTGCCACAAATCTCAAAGATTCTTTTATATCCGCCAACGGATGACCGGAAGCAGGACGAACAATCAGGTTCAAGCCTGCAACCAATGAACGTACGACCACCATCATTGCACCGATATAACGAAGATTCATACATAATAATGCCGACTCACCTTTCTTCAAATTCAGAAATTCACAAGTCAGACGTGCACTTTGCATCATTTGATCCTTGCGTACCATCAGTTCTTTAGGTATACCCGTGGAGCCCGATGTATGAACTGTAATAACAGGAGAATCATTAAACCATTCGTTCAGGAAAAGATATAAATCCCAATAAGCAGAAGAATGAGCTTCTGCTCCTCCTGCTATCAGTTGGCTTATATCTTCAAAAGTGTATTCTTTTCCTTCCAGTAGCAAGCGCTGTTGTTGTCGATCAAATATCATCAGAATATCCTTTAAATACCACTAAATACTATCATTTACAAAACCACAGGCAATCTTTTCTGATTTCAAGAGGCACTTCTATATTGTCAGTAAAGAGCATACCCGTTCCCAATCCTTGTGGCAACGGATTATTGAATGTTGCACACCAATGGGCGATAGCGTTCAAACCAATGTTGGACTCCAAAGCGGAAGTGATCCACCAGCCGATATGTTGCTTTTCCGCTTCCATAATCCATTCATCCCCTCCGCATATTCCTCCGTGGAGAGATGGTTTAATGATGATATATTGCGGACGGATGGTTGCCAGCAGTTTCTTTTTTTCTTCCAGCATGTTGCATCCTATCAGCTCTTCATCCAATGCTATCGGCAACGGAGATTCAGAAGTGAGCCGGGCCATTTCCTCCCATTGTCCGGCACGGATCGGCTGTTCGATAGAATGTAAATCAAATTCCGACAGACGTTTCAGTTTTTCCATTGCATCACCCGGAGAGAAAGCACCGTTTGCATCTACACGCAACTCTATTTCTTTAGAAGAGAAATGGGTACGAATATGACGTAACAACGCCAATTCTTTTTCAAAATCGATAGCACCAATCTTTAGTTTGACACAACGGAATCCGGCTTCCATCTTTTTCTCGATTTGGGATAACATGTGATCAAAATCTCCCATCCAAATCAAACCATTAATTTGAATCCCTACCTCTCCACGAGAAAAAGCCGTATCGGACAAAGCCCAACTCCCTGCAAAGAAATGCCAGATAGCCGTTTCCAAGCCAAATAAGATGGAAGGATACTTGCATAGACCATCTTTATCCAATTTTCCCTGTTCTTCCTCTACTTGCCGGCAAGTTCTTATTAATATATCTTCGTAATCAGGGAGATCATCACAACTTAACGCAGGCAAAGGCGCACATTCTCCAATTCCCACTCTACCCGGAAAATCAGGAGAAGCAAAGTGAAGATACCAGACTTTTCGTGTAGTATATGTTCCCCGGGAAGTTCCCGCGGGTCGCTTGAAATGGAGCAACCGGGGAATAATATCTATCTTACAATCCATAATGAATATCTTTTCAATCTGCTAATTACTGCACAACCAGTCTTTCATTAGCCTATTATTTTAAGGAAATTTCGGATATTGTTTGAAGTTCGGTTTACGTTTCTCCAGAAACGCATTCTTTCCTTCCTGTGCTTCATCCGTCAGGTAATAAAGTAATGTTGCGTCACCTGCCAACTCCTGAATACCTGCCTGGCCGTCCAGTTCGGCATTCAATCCCGCTTTAATCATGCGCAAAGCCAACGGGCTAAGCAACATCATTTCTTCCGCCCATTGCACGTATTCATCTTCCAGCTGTTCCAAAGGTACTACCTTATTCACCAATCCCATATCCAATGCTTCTTGTGCATTATACTTGCGGCAAAGGAACCAAATTTCACGTGCTTTCTTCTGTCCTACCACACGCGCCAGATAAGATGCACCGAATCCGGCATCAAAGCTACCCACGCGAGGACCTGTCTGACCGAAAATGGCATTTTCCGAAGCAATGGATAAATCACATACTACATGGAGCACGTGTCCGCCACCAATGGCAAAACCGTTCACGGCAGCAATCACCGGTTTCGGGATGCTGCGAATCTGCTTTTGCACATCCAATACGCTAAGACGAGGCACACCGTCTTTTCCGATATATCCGCCACGTCCTTTCACATTCTGGTCGCCGCCCGAACAAAATGCCTTATCACCGGCTCCGGTAATCACAATCACATCAATATCCGCTTCTTCACGGCAGATGCGCAATGCGTCACTCATTTCAGCAGTAGTTGTCGGAGTAAACGCATTCCGATAACGCTCACGGTTGATCGTGATACGGGCAATTCCATTATAATAATCAAAAAGAATATCGTCGTATTCTCTGATGGTTGTCCACTCTCTTTGTGTTGACATAATCTATTTTTGTTTTAATTGATGATAATAATTCTTCAACATACGCGCGTCCTTGTTTTTGTTGGTAAACACCTCCAAGAGCACAGGCTGTTCCATAGTTTCCGGCTGGGTGAAAGTTTTCATCGCTTCAGCCAGTTCTTCGTCATTTTGCGCTTGCAGATAGAGAAATCCACGTTCCTCTGCCCAACCTTTGGCCGACGTTTTATGGACTGCCGCAATAAATTTATGTGAGGTACCCGACATATCCAATCCCGGCAAGGTATGGAAAATCTCTCCTCCTCCATTATTTAGTAGAAGAATACGCAGATTGGAGCGAACGTTGACATTCCACAATGCATTCATATCATAGAAAAAGCTCAAATCTCCGATAGCTATAAAGTTCAGTTTATCGGAAGCTGCCGCATAACCGACAGCCGTAGACAGCGAGCCTTCAATGCCGTTTGTTCCCCGGTTGCAACAAACTTCAATCGTAGAAGGAATGGAGTATAACTGCGCATAGCGCACCACCGAACTGTTTGCCAGATGCAACGCACATGACTCCGGCAAGGCTTTCAATAACGTACCGACGGCAGACATTTCCGAATAAGCAAACTCCGGTTCGGGAATGATCTTGCAATAGTTTTCCCACACACGGGGATATTCAGGAGTCCGATTGTCCAGCAAACTGGCTATCTTCTCCAGAAACTCGAACGGGTCCATTTCGATCACCGTAGTTAATGAGCCGTACAAATCGATCACCTCACCGTCCGGCGATACGTGCCAATGTTCTTTAGGCGGATGCTGACGAAGAAACTTCTTCAATCGTTTGGAAACGACATGTCCTCCATAAGTAATCAGCAATTCGGGAACCATCTGACCGACCTTCTCTTCGGGCATGGCATAAAGTGCCGCATCGAAATTCTTTACCGGAATACCGGGAACTGTCTGATTGCCGATATGTTCCGTCAACCAGGCAAAATGTTTATATAATAACTTGATATATCTTTTTTCAAACAGATAGATAAGATTCATCTGACCGATGATAATCATGCGCTTCTGATATTTATTCATCCGGTCGACCAGATCATTATAATCACGGTCATAGACGTTCAATCCCTGATAACGGGTTATCACACGCACTTCCGGGAGCGTATCTACAGTGAACTGAAACAGTGGTTCGGAAATAGGAACATTGATATGCACCGGCCCTTTTCCATGATGATTCGTCTCCAGCAAAGCTTCATTCACCAGGCGATTGCAATACCATTCATCTTCTTCCGTATGAATCTCCGGAAGATTGACCGACTTCTTTACCAGCGTTTGAAACACACCTGGTTGCGGCACTGTTTGTCCATCCATCTGTCCGATCCAGGCAGCGGGACGGTCTGCTGAAATGACAACTAAAGGAACATTCTGATAAAATGCTTCGGCTACAGCCGGATGAAGATTTAATAATGCAGTACCGGAAGTGCAGCACACAGCAGCAGGCTTACCACCATTCAACGCAAGACCAATGGCAAAATAACCGGCACTCCGTTCATCCGTCACTGCATAACAGGTGAAGTTCGGATGATTAGACAAAGTATGTACTATGGGCGTATTACGACTACCCGGACACAACACAACCTTAGTAATCCCATGCGCCTCGAGCAACGCAACCAACTGGAGTATGTTCTTCTTGTCTGTATACATGATGATAATTATTAGTAGTTTATGATTTTAAAGGAGGCACTGCAATCAGCCGTTTGATGGTTTGCAACTTCTTCTCCGTTTCCAGCCATTCGTCATTCAATTCCGAAGAGGCCAATAATCCACCGCCGGCATAAAGAGTAAGTTGTTTATCTTCGATATGCATACAGCGTAAGTTTACATAGATGTCTGTTCGTCCTTCCGGATCGAGCCATCCGATAAAGCCGGAGTAATAGCGGCGGTCGTAACCTTCGTTCTGCAAAATAAACTGATAGGCTTCTTCCTTCGGCAAGCCGCATACGGCAGGTGTCGGATGCAAAACTTTCAGAAGGTCTCCCAAACCTTTATTATCTTTCAAAGAAAAACGGAAATCAGTTTTTAAATGTGACAAAGCACCGGCATAAGCAGGATATGGCCCGTTTTCCGTAGAATGAATATCCAGTGAAAGAAGCTGCCGACGGATATAAGAAGCAACATAATCTTGTTCTTTCCGGTTCTTTTCATCCCATACTTGCGGCAGTCTGCCATCTTGCAAAGGCTGTGTTCCGGCCAGCGCAACCGTATGCCATTCGTCTTTCTCACCTGATAAAATAATTTCGGGAGTACTTCCCAGCCAGATGCCTGTCTGCGGAGTATAACATAAATATATATACGAATGAATATAACGTTTACAAGCCGCCCGAAAGATGGACAAAGGAGAAAAATCCGCTACTTTATCAACTGTAAGATGACGGGAAAGCACTAGTTTATCAAACGTCCTCTCACGCAATGCATTTATAAAGGTATGAAAGCAGGAGGCATATTCCTCCGTAGAAGAAGTCAGGAACGATTCTTGTCTTTGCATCCGCAAAGCGACTTCCCGTTCTTCTGCCGTATCATTGTCAATCGGCAAAGGTTGCCCCCACTGATCGGGTTGAATCAATACGACAGGACACGTCTCACTCACCTGAAACGGAGCGATGACAAATCCTCTCTGTCCATTCAGTTCTTTCAGGTCGTATATCAGACGTACCGCTCCTTCCGCCTGTGTCAACAGACGGGGAACTTTCTCCCCGGGAATACGGTAAACAGCAAACGGCTGCTTCCGCTGAATAAATGCATCAATAGTTGTCAAATTACTTATTTCTTCGTCGGTCATCTCTTTTTCATCACACTGTTGACTACCCGTATGGAAGACACTAGTTTGTTTGTTGAAGTAAACACGTCTACATTCCATACATGGGAGGAACGTCCCTTATGTACAACTGTTCCTACTGCACGCACTGTATCTCCTTCATGTGCAGAAGATATGTGGTTTCCACTGACCTGCATTCCTACTACAATCTCGTCCGGCTGGCAAAGAATCATTGAACCGAGTCCGGCAACTGTTTCCGCCAATGCAAGAGTAGCCCCGCCATGCAAAATGCCAAAAGGCTGACGGGTACGATGGTCTACCGGCATTGTTGCTTCCACACGGTCTTCGTCGGCATAGGTATATTGAATTCCCAAGTTTCCCATCAATGCGTGGCGTGCCTGCGCATTCAGTTGGTCAAGGGGAATTTCGGCTACACGCACTTCGGATATGATAGCCTTCTCCACTGCAACGGCCACTCCGTCTTCCTCATTCGAAGCAGTCACATAATCGGCACAGGCTTTCACCGAGTCTTGTGAATGTCCCATAGCTATGCCCAGCCCCGCCAATTGAATCATTGTTACGTCACACACACCGTCGCCCACAGCAATCACTTCCTCACGCTTCATACCTAGCACCTCCAGCAAAGCACCCAAAGAATTGGCTTTGTCGATGGCGCAGGGAACTACTTCCAGAAAATAGGGCTCCGAACGGAATACGTCCAACGCCCCATTCAGTCGTCTCTTCCAGTGATCTTCCAAACCAAGCAATGCTTCTTCGTCATCGCTCACCAGCATACACTTACAAGGAGCAAAATCAACGGCAGCAGAAAATTCTTCTTCTTTGATTATTTGCAGGTCATTCAACCGGGCTTCATTTTGGATATGTTCATTTTCAGGAGAATCCGTTATGATCGTATCATCATGATAAGTGAATAAAGCAAAACCGTTTTTACGGGCTTTCTTTTCCAGATACGGCAACATTTCGGGATTAATCCGACGTTCAAACAGAATTTCTCCGTTTTGTGCATTGATAATCTGACAGCCATTATAGGAAAGGATAAAACCTCCATAGTTTCCAAGTTCGAGCATCTTGGCCAGCGGCATTAGGCCATAAGTCGGTCTGCCGGACGCCAGCACAATACGTACTCCCATTTGCTGAACCTTCAACAGGGCAGCCAATGTACGTTTACTAATTTCTTTCGCATCATTGAGGAGTGTTCCGTCTACATCAAGAACCAATAATTTATACTTCATGATTACACGATTTTGATTTAGATTACAAAGGTAGGAAATTGAGTGAACGACAGAAAGCGTAAACAGATAAAATTACTTTAATTTCACTCTCTCAAACGCATTTCCAGATAATCGCGAAGAATTCGGGCGTGATTATACACCGGTTCTTTTGAAGCATAAAGTAGTGTTATCACCGGATGTGGTTTGATAAGAGTCAGAAAATCAGCCATTGATGGAGAAGCATCCAGCTCTTTTTGATACTGCGTGACAAAATCTCCCCAATGTCCGGGAATATCTTCATGAAACCATTTACGTAATGTAGGGGATGGTGTTATGTCTTTTGCCCAATAATCGTATTTCAACCATTCTTTCTTCATTCCGCGTGGCCATAATTTATCTACCAACACCCGGTATCCATCTGTTTCTGAAAAATCTTCGTAAACCCTCTTTATCCTTACCTGTATCATTTCCATTAATATTTAGTTATCAATAGATAAACCGGGAAAAACGAAAATTGTTTAGTAGAACTATTTAATTCCTCAATGTGTCCTGCGCTTTTTTAAATTCATAAGGAGTCATTCCCGTCTTTTTCTTAAAAAGGTTATATAATATCGGGGCACTATTAAATCCGGATTCATCAGCGATGGCACGTATGGTATAGTTAGGATATTTTTTCATTAGCTTGATCGCATAATTAATGCGCAGTCCGTTGATGTACCCATTGAAATTAGTTCCGGTGCATTCTCTTATCATCCGGGCAAAGCGTGCATTATTCAGATGTACAATCTGCGCCAAATCTTCTCTTGAGAGCTCTGGAGAAAGATATAGCTGTTTTTGAACGACTGTATGATTTAATTCCTGGAATATTTTCTTGTTCTCCTCTTCTTCCCCACTTTCTTTGTCTGTTTCGTCCAAAAGTTCATCCTGTTCTTCAGGAGAAATCAATTCCGGTTCCAATTCTGATGAAACCTCCTGTTCCTCGTACACTTCCAATAACTGATTACCATCTTTTTTATTGGCAAATTTCTCGTTTATCAGTTTGGCAAGCATCCTGTTTTTATACTCGATTATATGGTTGAAACGCCACAAACGCCAAAGTATAAACAGGGTCAGCACTACAATACACGCCAAAAAGCAGAGTGAAACATTCCTTATTTTTAGCTGTGAGGCTTGCTCGGCGATGTATTCTTCTTTTTCGGAAGCACCGTACATCGCGTTCAATTCTAATGCAGCATTTTTCCTGTCGGTACTGTTAATGCTATCCGTTATTGCAATGATGGTTTCACGTATTTCTGCGGCTTCTTTATAACGATTCAGCCCCAGATATGCCTGGACTTCCTTATTAAGTATAGTTAAATATTGAGCGTTCAAGGTATCCCGCTGTGTTCTCAACAATTCTTTAAAGTCCTTACAGTTGTCTATTACTGTCTCATATTGTTTGGAAAGAATCAAATAAGGAATCGAATACATCTTGCCATCCGGAGTATGAGATTCTTTTATTGCCAGATATTTTTGATAATATCCTTCTGCTTGCGCATATTTCTTTTCTAAATAAGAAATATAGGCCAAATTTGCATATAAATAGCTATATTGACCATCAATGTAGCCTTCGGGAACCTCCGGTACTTTCTCTAATTTTTTAAGAAGTTTTTCACGTTCATAAGCAAGAGCCAAAGCTTCATCAATACGGGAATCTGTCATTAAAAATCCCATCTCTGCTCCATAATAATAGGAAAGCAGCATCATTTCTCTCATATCCTTTGACCCACGCAGTAATTCAATCGTACGACCAAAATAATTATACGCCTCATCTTTCAATGATAGCCTCCAATTATTCTCTCCTATGCAAAAAAGCAATCTAGCTTCCGCCTCTCTGTCCTTCAGTTTTTGAGCCTGCATAATTCCACTAAGAGCATAATGCATGCTCTCATTATATTTACTCATTATGGATGAAAGTTCAGCTAAATAAACCGTCATCTTCAACATGTGCTTAGGTTCTCTTTGAGAGATGGAATCAAGCAAGTACGACTTCCTTGCATACATAAAAGCTAGTTTATTCATATACATATTACGATATGACAAACTGCGCAATTCATTAATCAGACGCAGAGGGAAGGCTTTTCTGGTTTCGGCCTCATCCAACAACTGTAAAGCACGTTTGGGGTTGGAAATATAAATATCTCTGATATATTTTTCTGTATACAAAGAGTCATTATTTATAATTTTATCAGCCCTTGAAAATTGATTGTGTACAAATAGAAGCACAAAAATACATACCCAAAAACGCATAAAACTCTTAATCGTGTTTAATCATTAATTATCCAAAGGTATGTATTTTCCAAAAAATGTGCAGACACAATTTAAATTTGCAAAATAAAAATAAGAAACATTAGCTAAACATATCAGAGACGTAACATGGTTCCAAGTCAGCTATTCTCCTGAATCACAGCCCAATGCTTTGCTCAATCGCCCTTCAAGGCATACACTTAAGTCAGTCGTTACAAACTTGCCATTATAAAAAAGAGTAAATATGGTAGCCGGAGTAGGTGCATTTTGCGCCTGTTCCATACTTTCCAATTCAATTATTCTCAATGGAATGTCTTTGCTCTTAGCAGCACTGACCAAAGAACCGCGAACGTGAAACTCCGTAAACGGGCAGCGATGGGTATAATAAACGACTATTCCATCCTTATCCGGACACTCACCGCTCAACACGCAATCATTAAAAGAAGGATCAGGAGCAGCCGGGTTTAGTTTCAAACTTAAAAGGCTGAATCCGTAAGGGAGTTTTTCTATTGTTTGGAAACCTTGTCGCAACAGCCATTTCGTGTCACTCATAAAATGAAATTTAGAAGTGCCCACCACTGTGACAAGCCCATCTTTCCCCTGCAATTTTGCATCATCAATGGCAGACTGCAATAATGCCTTACCATGTCCGCAACCTTTATATTTACCTGACACCCAGAAACAGTTTATCATCAGATAATTGGGAGCATTCACCGGAACCCATGCTTTTTCAGCAGGACCGTATTCGATAAACACTTTTGCCCGTTCATCAATACGTCTGAACACATAGCCGTTATCGAACTCTTTCTTCAGCCATTCTTTTTTGAGTTCATAACTATCCTTGCATTTCTTATCTGAGAAAGCACAGCATATATGTTCGTTTGCAATATTCTCCTTTGTCAAAGTGATGTAATTGGTTTCCATAATATTCTATTTAATTAATAGGTTAAACAAATAACAGTTCGATATTCACTCATTGTTATGAGTTGGTAGCAAATCGCCAAGCTAATATCCTGCTACTTTTAGTTCCCTGCTGCATTCGAATAACTTTATATTCGGACACATTCACCGATTTTAATTTGGTATATAACTTTTCCAGATTTTTTTCTTTAGAAACCAAACTCGTAAACCATCCGCAGTTCTTCTGATATTTTTGGCTCTCGGAAATCATATTCAATAAGAAACGAACTTCTCCGCCCTCGCACCAAAGTTCATTCGCACTCCCGCCGAAATTTAGCTGCACTTTATTTATCTTCGTACCTTTCAGACTGCTTAATTTGCGTAACGTTCCGTCTTCCGCCTCTTCACGCGAACTATGAAACGGAGGATTGCATATTGTCACATCAAAATACTCATCAGGCATAATAATTCCATCGAAAATCTTCTTACTATCTTTCTGAAGTCGCAAGTCAATCTTATGAGCCAACACAGGGTTGCAAGTCACTATCTTTCGTGCATTTTCTATCGAAACCGGATCAATATCAGTACCAACGAAGGTCCATCCATATTCAGTGTGTCCTATGATCGGATAAATGCAATTTGCACCTACCCCAATATCCAGACATCTACATTTAGACTTCTGTCCATTAGCATCTCCTGCCGGTAAATCCGGTGTTGTTCCGTTCGGCTGGATAAGATCGGCAATATAATGAATGTAATCCGCCCTTCCGGGAATAGGCGGACACAAATATTGCTTCGGTATGTCCCAATACCGGATGCCATAATAAGTTACCAATAATGCTTTGTTCAAAGCCTTCACCGCTTGCGGATTAAAAAAGTTTATAGTTTGTATTCCGAGGGGATTGAGCGATACGAATCTCTTTAATGGAGGATAATTTTCCATCAACAATGGAAAATCATACTGACCATTGTGCTTATTTCTTATATGTAACTCACCTTTTTTTGCCATGCGGGCAAAGATACAGAGAATTTTCCTGCCTACAAATTCTTCTTAACTCTTATCCTAACACTCTTCTGAATATCATATATAATATTCTACCATTTCAATCAGCCCGGCGCGTAAAGTATACTTAGTTGCTTCATATACATTATTCACACCCAACTTCCGGAAAATATTCTTTTTATGGGTGATAATAGTATGAATGCTTGAGGTTCTTTCCAATGCTATTTCTTTCACAGATTTCCCATGTGCTATCAATTTAAGAATGTCAATCTCTGTAACAGTCAAAACAGAATGAATTTCCGGTTTGTCGGAACCGATTATCAATAAATTGGTTATCTGATGACAAAGAAATCGCTCCCCGTGTGCTGTACACATCAATGCAGAATGAATTTCCTCACCGGAGTTCTCTTTCAAAATCATACCAATATTCCTTTCTATACTCATCCTACGAATAAAGTCTTCGCTCAATTCATTGGAAAACAATATCCAACGAACTCTCGGAAAACGTTTTTCTATAATAAGAAACTCTTCTATACCATTGATGTCAAACAGTGTATAGTCAAGTATAACGACACTGTCATTACATTCTACCAATGCAAGCATGAGCTCTTTCTTGTCTGTCACATCTATCATGCGACATCCACTGAATATAGCGGAAATATATCCATACATTCCCATTCTGGTTATATCCTGATTATCTGCTATGATAAATGTAATGTCAGTGTTCATTGTTATTCTGTTTTTTTAAATTCAACGGATATTTTTCAAACGCATATTGCAGCCCGGAGACACGGAGGTATCATCGTTCTTTATTAGCTACATCAAACCACAAACGGGTAGTAATCTCATCTGCTCCCTGATGGGATATGGCAATCTGATACTGCTTACCATTCAGTGATTGTTCCGTTACGGGATAAAAAAAGCGACGAGGTAACTCTCCGGAACCCAAAACGGAATCGGGACCAGGGATAAGCTGGGGATAACCGAGCCTGCGCCAGTCAGTGAAAGCATCGGGTCCCTGTCCATAATAAGCGATCCACTTCTGCCAGCCGATAGATTCATACCAATGTGCGGCGTCGAACCGAATCGCCTCCTGCTGTAAATAGGAATCGATTATACGATTGTCTATAATGCCAAACTGATTCAATGAAGCAGTAATAGCTTCGCAGTAGAGCGTTTCCGCATCAGCCGTTATCCAGCCGCGTGCAGCGGATTCTGCAAAGATAAACAAGACCTCGGCATACGTATAAAATACAGCCGGAGAGCTATCTTTCAAAAAATAAGTACCGGGACGGGAAACTTTATTAAATCCCTGATTATTAGCGGCATCAGCAGATAAGGAATTGGCAGCTCCTACATAGTTTTTCACACCTTCGTCTTGAGGTAGCTGGGCTAAAATTCCAATTCTCGGATCATTCCATTCATTCAGTTTATCAATCAACGTTTTTGATACCCGCTGATCATCACGTGAATTGAAAGCAGATGCCCATGGATTCCATTGTGGTGAAGAAGTAAAAACAAAACGGGCTATAGCATCATTGCTATCTATTACACTGTTACGATTATCCCAAAGGGAAGCAATAACCCGACGCGCTGTATCCTCATCCCGGTCAGCTAATTCAAGGGCGATACGTAGCCGTAGGGAGTGGGCCAATTGTTTCCAGCGGGTAATATCATTTCCGTAAATCAAATCCCCTTCTACCGTTCCTCCTGTGGTAGAAAGCAACTGGTCAGCAGCGATCAACTCCTCCAAAAGCCCGCGCAAAACAGTCTCTTGTGAATCATAAGCGGGTGTTACACTTTGTGCATATTCACTGTATGGTATATTTCCATACAGATTGGTCAGCAACAGGTAAACCCACGAACGCCACACTGTAGCTATCCCTCGATAATTATCATTTCCGAGTTCCGAACTGATAATAGCATTCAAGTCGGTTATTAGCGTTGCATAGCCGGTGTCCCACGTAGTGGTAAAGCTGCCATTATCCACATTATAGCAATCTGGCTCTGTATATTGTATTTTAGCCCAATGTTGCACCCACAACAGAGTAGAATTATAGTTCGTACTACTTCCCCAATAAAGATTGGCGGCATGATACTGTGCAGCGGCAAGTAAATAAGCCGGCTGTGGATTTTCAGTGGCATTGGGGTTGCGGTTGATATCAGTCAATTCATCATCACACGATGATAGAGAAATGGCAACCACTTGTACCCATATTATATATAAAAAATATATTCTTCTTTTCATCTTATCCTATTATTTAAAAGTTCACATTTAGAATTTCACGGAAAGGTTCACACCAAAGGAACGTGTTGTAGGCAATGAATAGGCTTCTACTCCTTGTGCGTTTCCAGTAGTCAAAGCCGATTCCGGATCTATATTAGGGACGCTCTTATAAATAGTCCACAAGTTACGTCCCGTCAGTGTAACGGAAGCTTCTTGCAAATGCAGTTTCTGCGTCCACAAGCGAGGTAGACGGTAACTCAAAGCGACTTCTCGCAGTTTCACGTAAGAAGCATCATATACATTAGCTTCAGCAATACTGTAAATACGATGGTAGTATTTCTCGGCAGATACAACCTCTTCGTTCTTAGAACCACTTTCCGTCACTCCTTCTACCATAATGCCATCCTGATACACACGGGTGGATTGCCCATTGACCTGGGCATAGTAAAGTCCATCAGAGGATACGGAATAAGAAGGAGATTCTGATAATCGTACATTGTTACCCATGGCGTCAGTATAATACCACAAGCCACCGTGCTCGGCATCCCGGCCCGATAATGTGTTAGCTAATACACCGGTATATTTTCCAGTTTTATTAGTGTTGGAAAAAATAGAACCACCTACACTTGCATCTATCAGAAAAGAAAGACTTAACGAACGATAACTGAAAGTGTTACTGATACCGCCTGTCCAGTCGGGCGTAAACTTCCCCAACGTTTTATTAGTGGTCGAAATCTTAGGCAGACCGTTAGCATCCACCACAACGTTTCCATTAGCATCACGCACGTATGAAGTGCCGAACAGGGTTCCATAAGCTTCGCCCACTGAAGCCAGTATCTGAATACCAGACGAGTAGAGCTGGTAACTCGTAATCAAACCTTCATCATCCAATTTGACAACCTTGCTGCTGTTGGCACCATAATTCAAATCCAGATTCCAACGAAACCCTTTCGATGTTTGTATAGGAACAGCGCCCAATTGTATTTCATAGCCACGATTACGGATATGTCCGGCATTACGCACCTGCGACGTGTACCCACTGGCAGCAGTAGTAGCTAGTTTCAATATTTGATTACGACTATCGGTCTTATAGTAAGTGAAATCCAAGTATAGGCGATTGTCCCAAAAAGCCGCCTCGAAACCAGCTTCTATAGATGACGTCTTCTCCGGTTTTAGATTCGGATTCATACCAATGGTAGAAGAACTTTGAAGTGGATTCCCATTGAAAGCTGTTTCTGAAGTAAAGACCGTTGCCAATTGATAAGGATTGGCATCTGCTCCCACTTGAGACCATCCTCCACGTATTTTTAGGTAGTTAACAGCTTTACTTCTCCATCCGAAAGCTTCAGAAAGCAACACACTAGCCGTCACCGAAGGATAGAAATAAGAATTGTTGTCCACAGGTAGTGTAGACGACCAATCGTTCCGTCCTGTTATATTCAAGAAAGCCCAACGACGGTAATCCAGTTGTATGGAACCGTAAAGGCCATATTGCCGTAAACGGTAGAAATCATTGGACGAAATGAGCGGATCACGCGAGTTAGTCAATGTATAAAGATCAGCAACCGCCAAACGGGGAGCAGCCTGATAATTATTCTCATATTGTTTGTTACGTACATTAAAACCCAGAAGAGCGTCAATTCCCCAATTTTTATTCAACTGTTTGATATAAGTCGCCAATACTTCTGTGTTATTCTCTTTCACCGTATAGGCATCTTCAGCATAACTGCCGTAAGGCGAACCGGCACCTGCACTCCCCCATTTTACTTTGGATTTCCTCCGGTCATTATACCAGTCGGTACTAGTACGGAAACGCACATTCAGCCCATCTGTCAGACGGAATTCGGCATGCAGATCACCTATCAGACGATGACGTTCCTGACTCTGTGTATTATAAGAAGCACTCCAAAAAGGATTGTCGTAATAGCTTGAATTCCAGTTGCGAGTATAGTCCGCCTTCAATGAGTTCGTATCCACTTGACGTCCGAACCACAAGAACTGAAGCATAGGACTGTTAGAACGTACGTTACTGCCCGAGGGGGTAGCTGACCCCGGTAAACTGGGAGCTGTATAAACGATGTAATTGGCCGTAGCTCCCACCACAATCCATTTTGCCAGATGGTAATCCGTATTTAGGCTGATATTCGTCTTATTAGTTCCAGCATCAGGAACGATACTGACTTGTTTTTCGTAGTTATATCCTACACGGAACTGGTATTTGTCGTCTCCACGGGCAACAGAAATACCGCTGTTTGTAGAAATACCCATGCGAAAATAATCGCGTACATTGTTGGGATGGGATACCCAGGGAGTAGCCACACGATTACCGTCAGCGTCCAATGGGCTATCGAACTGAGGAATCAACAAACCAATATCAAGACGTGGCCCCCAGCTTTCGTCTACCCCGTCATTCACACCTGCACCCTTGCCATCTACATAACTGAACCGTCCCCCTGCCCCTTGTCCAAAAAGATTTTGAAACTCCGGCAAGGTAGCAACAAAAGAGACTTGCGTGGAAGAATGTAATGTAATCCCTATCCCTTTCTGCCTTTTGTCTCCTCCCTTAGTAGTGATGACAATAGCACCGTGAGCAGCACGCGCACCATAAAGGGCAGCGGCATTCGGACCTTTCAATACAGTAAGTGTTTTTATGTCTTCCGGATTCAGGTCTGCTATTGCATTTTTAAAATCGCGTCCGCTGGAACGTGCATTAAGCTGCGAATTATCCACTGGGATTCCATCCACAATAAAAAGCGGTTGATTCTCACCTGCAATAGAAGTTTCACCACGAATAACGATGCGACTGGAACCAACATCTCCTTGTGTATTGGTAATACGCACACCAGCTATCTTACCACTCAACGAATTTAACAGATTATTATCTTTCCCTTGCACCAAAGCATTCTGTTTTACTTCCTGTGCCGTATAGCCCAATGCCTTTTTCTCGCGTGAAATACCCAAAGCCGTTACTACTACCTCATCCAGCAGATGCGTATCACTCTTCAGTGTTACCGATACCTGTGGTGCAATAGCCACCTCTTTTGCCATCAGACTAATGTAAGAGATTAGCAGCCGGGTGGCTGATGGCGGGAGTCCACTCAGTTCAAATCTCCCGTTGACATCAGTTACGGTACCCAATGAAGTTCCTTTCACTATAACTGAGGCACCGATAACCGGCTCCCCATCTTCTTCTGTGGTGACGATGCCCCGCACTGTTGTCACCTGTGCTGCCCCTTGTATCACTCCTATTGCAAGAGCAAGCAAAAATAAATGAATCCTTTTACCCATTATTGTTTACTGTTAAAATGATGGGGCAAAGGTATTAGATATATACAAGCTGATAAATCCCGTATGAATGGCATTTTATATACCATATTTGCGGTATATTTACAGTTGCGTGTATGACTTTCAGATTTTTGCTTCTAATCCTTTTTATTATTCAAAGCCTGTCTGACATCGTCAAACAGATCATCCACATCCTCCAAACCAATTGAGAAACGGATAGTCGTATCCAACACATCCATGTCCTGTCGCTGTTTATCAGTAAACGGTCCAAAAATAGTACTTGCAGGATGAATAGCAAGCGTCTTATTGTCAAACAAGTTAGTAGCGCGACGTATCAATTTCAGTCGGTTGATGAAAGCAAAGCATGCCTCTTTACTTTCCAGGTCTATCGTAATCATAGCACCGGCAGTCGGACCAAACTGTCTTTGTGCCAAAGCGTAGTATGAATTATCCTTCAGCCCCACATAATTCACACGTTTGACAGCAGATAATATGCGAAGCTTACCAGCCAACATAGCGGCATTGGCAGACTGTATCCGATATCGCGCGTCCAATGTTTCCAATCCGATAGTATGCATATAGGCCACATGAGGAGTCATATAAGCTCCCAGATTGAGTAACATCTCTGTACGCATACGTTTACCGAATCCCGGACATGTACCATAATCAATTACTAAACCACCAATGGAAGTGGCTCCCCCTGATAAATATTTGGTACTGGAAACCACTTCAATATCTACGCCTAAGCTATGTGAATCGAATTCTGTGAAAGGAATAAGCGTAGTATCAACGATGAGAGGAATTCCCCTTTCATGAACTATCCGTGAGAGCGCCTGTAAATCCGCCACTTCCATCTGCGGATTGGTGATAATCTCCACATAAATGCAGCAGGTATTACTGTCTACTACTTTCTCTACTGCTCCAATGTCTGTCAAATCACACAATCTAGGTTCCACCCCGAAGCGGGACAATGTACCAGCAATAAACGAATAAGTATTACCAAACAAATGACGCGATGTAATTATATTCTTTCCTGCAGCTGCAATTGAAAATAATGTATTACTAATAGCCGCCATACCGGAATTGAGGGCTATGACTTCTGCTGCCCCCGTAAGTTCCTTCACCTTATTCTCAAAAAAAGTCACTGTGGGATTCATCACTCTGGAGTAATCCGGAGCATCTGTCCGCCCGCAAAAAGCATCAGCCATGTCATCAGCATTGTCAAATTCATAAGCCGCTGTATGGTAAACCGGCATACTGAGAGAATTGTAAGCATCTCTTCTTTGGAACTGCGTATGAATCGCTTGGGTCTGTTTTTTCATCATTCTATTCATTAATATTATAACTATCAAATCTCGTACAATCAGAACAAAGGTAGATATAAAAACTGAAATCCGACAGTAGATCAAAACAGATATTTAACTGATAATAAGCATTTTGGAATAATATTCTTTAAACCGATAAATTCAATCTGAAAAAAGAGTGTTTATTCTAAAATAAACAGTTCAAATAGTGTTATTTTCTATTTCAACAGAAACCGCCCCTTTTTATGCTTATCTTATTCACATACACAAAATAAAAAATCCCCGTAAAGTAGTACTTTACAGGGATTTATCTATTAATTGAAGCGGAGAGACAGGGTTTTGAACCTATAACTCTAACCGCTTATATGTCAGCTACTTTGCTTTCAAAATTTCAAATAGGTAACGAAACAGTAACGATTTTTAATCGTTAAGCCTGTCCAACTTTGACCGTGTTTGTCTGCCTAACTTTCGGGTTCAAAGATACTGCATTCTTTTGAAACTCGCAAATATCTGATAATAAATATTTTTGGGTTAGTGCAAGGTGCAAGCTATATATATAAATATATACTTGCACCTTGCACTAAAAAAAAGCACTGGGGTACAAATGGTTAAAACAAAATCCGTATCTTCGTAACCGATTAAAAACAAACGTGTATGATAATAACTAACCGTGAAGAAGTAATAGATAAAGCATTTGGGGTATTTGTCAGGATGAACTACGAGAAAGCAAGCATCATCACGCTTGCCAAAGCCTGCGGGGTGACAAAAACGGGTATCGTTTATTATTTTCCGCATAAGCTGGATTTATTCATGGCTGTGGCAGACAAATACGTGCTAAAAATGCACGAACCGGGAAACAAGTTTGCCACTCCTGCCGATACGTTGGCAGAGTTCATCGGGCAATACGTGGCAGGGGTAGCCGCTTCCATGAAAAGGATTGTTGAACTGATTGGCGACAATGGCGACCCGCATGATTGTAGCTCCAGCTTCTACTACTTTCATTTCCTGTCACAAGTGCGTACGTACTATCCGGGCATCAGGCAGAAAATCGAAAGAGTATTTAGCCATGACCATGACCTGTGGGCGAAAGTCGTGCAGAAAGCAAAAGAAAGCGGGGAAATCAGAAGTGACACGGACGTGAAGAAAACGGCTACCATGTTCCGGCAAATGTTTTTAGGACTGTCATACGAACAAGCATTCCTGAACGGTTTGAACGTGGACGAACTGGCAGAAAACTTTCGCTATATCTATTCGCTGCTTAAAGCCTGATACAGTTTTGTTTTTTTAACCTCTATTATTTTTGAACGTATGTTCAAAATGTGGCATTTTTGTTCTATCTTTGGAGCATGAAGCAAAATTCAGCGACATGGATAAGGTTCAGAAACAAAGAGGAAGCATCGTGCTGCACAAAGAAACAAGGGACGGTGCAGACTACATACGGATAGAATATGCGAGCAGTCAGGCTGTCGCCCAACTGCTCGCCCAAGACACAGGCATGGAAATGGCTGGCAACGGCTCTGCATACATAGCGTCAGCCGCTTTCAGCCTGCCGGATTTCTACGACCGCTATTCACCCCACGCCTATATTGATTACAGCCGGGTTTACGTGCGGCATCCCAAACCTAAAAGGGAATACACACTGCCGAAAGGCTACCTCGAACTGCTGGAACAGAAGCGTTACAGCCCCTCGACCGTCAAAACATACCGTGCCTATTTCAGCGACTTCATGGAATATCACAAGGGACGGAACATCGACCGCCTGAAAGTGCCGGACATCAACAAGTACATACTCTATCTTGTGAACGAGAAGAAAATCTCGGTGTCGCAACAGAATATGCGCATCAATGCTATCAAGTTCTATTACGAGCAGGTGAAAGGCGGCAAACGGCAATACTACGGCGGTATCACCCGTGCCAAAGAGTACAAGAGCCTGCCCGAAGTGTTGAGCAAGAATGAAATTAAGCGCATCCTTGCACAAATTTCCAACATCAAGCATCACTGCATGATTTCGTTGGTTTACTCTGCCGGACTTAGAAGAAGCGAATTGCTTAACCTGACCCCGCAGGACATCAACAGTGAAACAATGTCGGTTCGCATCATGGGCAAGGGGAAGAAATGCCGTTATTCGCTCCTTTCGCCCAAGTTGCTGGAAGAACTACGGCACTACTTCCGGGAATATCGCCCACAAAAATGGTTGTTTGAGGGCGAAACACCCGGAGAACAATATTCGGCAAGTGCATTGGTGAAAGTGCTGAAAGAAGCCGCACATCGTGCTGGCATCAAACACCGTGTACACGTACACATGCTGCGCCACTCCTTTGCCACACACTTGCTGGAACAGGGAACAGACCTGCACACGATACAGGAATTGCTGGGACACAACGACATCAAGACCACAACCATTTATCTTCATGTGTCAAGTGCCCATAAAGCAAAAATCCCTAATCCCCTTGATACACTGGATAATCCGTGAGGTGCAGTTATAGAAGTGTAGGAACGACACCATAAGGTGCGGTTATAAATAAATTATCAACCATAAAACGTAGAAATATGTACGAAGAATTTTTAGAAAAAAGCCTCAATAGCAAGAGGCAAGCAGTAGATGATACTTTTATTGCTAAATATGCTGATTTGTCTTATCCCGAACTGAATACTTTATGGCAGGAGGTCGGGTTAGGAAGTTTTTGTAATGGGCTGTTTAAGCTCATCAATCCATCCGATTATCAGGATGTGATAAACTCCTGTTTTGAAAAGGAGGATGACCAATCATTTCTACCATTCATGTGTACGGCTTTCGGCGATCTCTTTGCCTATGTAAAGAATCCGAGACTGAATAATTACGTCGTTTATCTGAATGTCAGATACGGAACATATTTAATACTTCCTGCCAATCTTCGTGCGATTTTTAATAAGGTAATGGTAAATGAAAGTTTCTTGAAAGGCTGGTTTGATTTAGAAAATTATCCTATAATACAAGAAAAACTCGGAACTCCAGATTATGACGAGTGTTTTGGATATTCTCTACTTTTGGCTTTGGGAGGAAGTGAAGATATTGAAAACATCAAGATAGTCAAGACTATTCCGTACATTGACATTTGTACCCAAACAATCGGCGAATTTGAAATTGCAGATAAATGGTGAATATAGAATAGGTTGATAACAACGCAGGATAACGGCAAGCCGTTCCCTGCTGAACCATTACTAACAATACGAATAACTCTTTATGACAAAATTCATTTTAGATGCGATGTATTATCAGATATTCATATTTAATAGGGATAAATTTATATTGGAAAATCCACATGAGCGGACGATACAGATAATATGTGGAATATTATTTCTTCCTGTTATAGTATTGACGTATCTACTGATAAAGGAGAATTTCAATTATAAAACCCCTTTTGTGTTTTTTATCATAATCTATGTTTTACTATACAAGACATTCTGTTCGTATTATATCAAAAGGAAAAAAGGTATGGAAATTATAAGGAGTAAACCTCTAATATTTAATAGCCAAAAGATTTCTTCCTTCATATCATGGATGATTTATCCCATTTTGGTTGTATTACTTTATTTTATAATAACACATCGTCATTGGCTAAAAATTATACAATAAAGATTTAATAAGTTAGTAACAACGAAAGATAGCATCTGACGATGCTCCTTTCTAACCAATAGCGTACATATATGAATAATGTAACAAGAGTAAGAATTGTATATGAATGTAGCATAATAGGTGTTGTTTTGCTGACATTCTTAAAAGGTATGTTCCCATACATGGGAGCATGGTGGCGAGTAGCCCTTATTACTTCACTTGTAGGATTGTGGTTTTCACTATCTTATCTGAAACGGTATAATTATAAATGGGGGTTCAATTACATAGGAAATCATTTATACATTAACCTCTTATTGAAAGTACAGAAGTGGTTTCAGAACGCTACAATCATAGCCTTATTGATACCTGTATTCTTAAAAGACCTCTTGTATAATCAATATTGCTTAGTAGCATATATATTGCTTGTAGGTATGTTCTTGGGCGTGAAGCTGGCTACTTACACAGTAGAGTACGCTATATATAAAAGTAAATTCATTGGTAACAAGGAAAGATAACCCCTGAACGCTTTCCCTCACCAAACCATTATGAATAAAGGAATAAAAAAGACAGATAACTATTTTGAACGAGTGAAGCAGCGTGCAAACCGGACGAATTACAGATACTATTTTTTTGACTACCTATATTTCAAGGGAGAGGTTTGGGGCAAGAAGATAGGACGGATGTCAGGTTTTATACTGCTGTTTTGGTATTGGTGGTGGATAGTAGTTCTGCCCGGTAACTTTCTCCTGATTAACAATGTACCGCAATGGTCGTCCTTACATCTTGGCTATTTAGGTGCAATGTTTTTGTTTATTTGTGTATTTATTCTTGCACGATACAGGAAAGCCCGTGTACAGGCATTGTTGAACCGCTACCGCCGCTCTAAGCATATCAGCGCATTACAGGCATATTTTCTGTTCCTGCTGCCCTTTGTACTTTTCTTCTTAGAAACATGGCTGTTCGATGAATGGGGTTGGACGGATTGCGTGAGGTGGAACAAATGATATGTCATTCATATATAAAACATCAGATATGGAACAACGGATTACATCACTATTGCTGCCCGCTCCCGAAGCGGAACTGGAAGCGTCCTGCAAGGAACTGGACGAAAAGGTAACATGGCTGCTGCACAACAGCCGGAAAATGGACAACTACTTGGAACTTGAACCGTTCAGCAAGGACGGGCGGCTGTGCGCCCACGTGTGCGACACGCTCAAAAGCCTGCCGGAAACGCCGACACTGGCGGCGTACAAGGACTACAAGACAATCATCATTCTGCTGGGTATGTCCACCACACATTACGCCATACTGGACGAACTGGCGGAACAGCACCGCAAGCGGGACGACATACCCGAACTGACCGCCTACTGCGATGCGCTCCACTGGATGCGACCGGGACGGCAGTACCTATGCAACGTGTACAACACGGTATGCCACGCTTTCCACCTGCTGCGGAGAAACCCGGTAAGGGACAACCGCCTGCTGGTGACGGAAAAGGAGCTGTGCCACGCCGAACGGATGCTGCCGGAACTGGGCAGGCAGACGTTCACCGAAATGGTACGTCTGAAAGGCTACATGGTCTATGATGCCGAGCAACTGGCGGATAAATGCGGCATGGAATACGGCTCGTTCCGGCGAAAGGTAAAGAAAATGACCGGGTACACGGCTAAAGAATGGGTGATAAAGGAACGGGTAAAGGACGTGGAACACTACCTGATGAACACAAACCTCACGCTTACCGAAGTGGCGTTCACCACCGGGTTCGCATCGACATCGAACTTGAACGACTTCTGCAAGGCTTACTTGCTGGACACACCGGGCGAGATACGCAGAAAAGCGCAGGAAACAAGAAAATGCACAGTTACAAGAACGTAATGTGAAAAATCAAGAATAAAACAGATTTTTTATGCCCGTAACTTTGTGCTTCATAAAAGATAAGCACAAGGTTATGGAACATAAGATACCGTTGGAAACATACTTCGCCGGACTGCTTCAAAAAGTGGAATGGCAGATACAGGAATACGAGGACACCGCAGCGGACACGCTGACGCTCTGCCGCCTGTGCGTGGACTACCTGCAAGAGATACTGGGCGAACTCAAAACCTTTATAATCTCCTACCCGTTCGCCAGCACGGAAGAAGAAATACACTTCTTCAAGGAACTGAAACCGCTTTTAGCAAGCAAAATCATCTATTACAACACCGTTTACAAGATAGAGGTGCGCTTTCCCAGCGGCAGCGAGGACGTGCAGCGGGACTACCTGCTGTCGGAAACCGACCGGATTTCAAAGTCGTTCCAGCGGAACTTGGCGTTCTACCAGTACCACCGCACGAAAGCCACCTACTTGGACAGGCAGTATTTCATGCGTGGGAAGCCTGACATACAAATCATTGTGGACAGTTTCTATTACGAAACAGACCCACAGTTCAGCACCAGTCACGACTTCAAGGTAGCCAAGATTTTAGCCAACGAACTGCTGGAAATATACCTCACCAACCGACTGCACGAACTGGAACGCCGGGAACAGCGCAAGCGGGTGAAGAACGGCTTCACAGGAAAGGTGCTACGCTGGACGGGGACGAAAAGGGCGTTGGTGGAGCTTGTCTATGCACTGGACGCCTGCGGCTGTCTGAACAAGGGAACGGTTGATATTAAGGAGATTGTAGCCTATTTTGAATACGTTTTCGACATCGACCTCGGCGACTTCTACCATACCTACATGGAACTCAAAGCCAAGACCAAAGACCGCACAGGCTTCCTCTCCACCCTGAAAGACAGGTTGCTGCTGCGCATGAGGGAACAGGATTAGGCAACCGTTCTTTAACAAAATTTATTTCGCCACAGGTGGGTTCGCCTGTGGCGTTTTATTTTTCAGGACACCCGAACTTTGCGGCAAATCAATTAGTTACCATTATGGAAATAATAACATTCGAGTCCAAAGCCTACAAGGAACTGGACAACAAAATTACTGCCATTGCCGATTACATATTCAATCATGTAGAAAAGGCAAAACAAAGTGAAGAAGATATGTGGGTGGACAGCTACGAGGTCTGCACGTTCCTGAAAATAAGCGAAAAGACCCTGCAACGCCTGCGGGTATCGGGGACTATCGCCTATTCCAACATCAGGGGACGTTATTTCTACAAGGTCAGCGAGATACGCCGGATGCTGGAAGAACGTTTGATTAGGAGCAACAAAGAGAACATCGACAACCTGATAACCAACCACCAACTGTATGCTAAGGAAAGAGGAAATCTTAGAAAGAACAAGTAACGGGCTGGCGGTATTCAAACACTACCTGCCCGGAAACTGGCGCATAGGTCGCAACTTCCTTAACCCGCTGTACGAGGACAGCAAGGCTTCCTGCAACATCTACTTCGACCGCCGGGGCGGTATCTACAAGATGAAAGACTTCGGCAACGACAGTTACAGCGGCGACTGCTTCTTCCTCGTGGGGCAGTTAAAGGGGCTGGACTGCAACCGGGCGGCTGACTTCGTGGAGATACTGGAAATCATTGACCGGGATTTGGGCTTGGGGCTGGCTTCCGGCACTCCGGTTTCCGTTCCCCCGGCAACCGTCCGCCGGGCAGAGCCGGACAAACCCGAAGAAAAGCCCGAAAAGCCCGTCAAGCCCTACCAGTTCCGGGAACAGAAATTTCCGCTTGCCGAACTGGTGTACTGGCAACAGTACGGCATCACGCCCGAACTGCTGGAACATTACAAGGTCTGCTCGCTCCGGGAATACAACAGCGAAACGGCAGAGGGCAAACCGTACACCTACACTTCATCGGTGGCAGAACCCATGTACGGCTACAAGGGCAAACAGTACATCAAGCTGCACCGCCCGTTCTCCACGCCCCGCTTCCTCTATGGCGGCAGCTTCGGCGAAAACTACTGTTTCGGGCTGGAGCAACTGCCCGCCAAAGGCGACACGCTATTCATCACGGGCGGCGAGAAAGACGTGCTTTCGCTGGCGGCGCATGGTTTTCACGCTATCTGCTTCAACAGCGAAACGGTGACGATACCGCCAACGCTGGTTTATCGGCTGACGTTCCGCTTCAAGCACATCGTCCTGCTCTTTGACATGGACAAGACGGGCAGGGAAAGCTCACGCAAGCAGGAAAAACTATTGGAAGAATTTGGCGTGAAACGCCTGCTGCTCCCGCTTCCGGGAACGAAAGAGGAAAAGGACATATCCGACTACTTCAAAGCCGGGAACACCCGTGAAGATTTCCTGAAACTGTTTATCGAATTTTTAGACAACCTGTATAGCGACACATTGATTATGCTTAAATCGTGCGAGATAGATTTCAACAACCCGCCCGCCAAAGCGCAAGAGATTATTTCGGCGGGTGACGTTCCGTTAGGAACACAAGGCAACCTGTTCGGCATCACCGGGGGCGAGGGAACGGGAAAGAGCAATTATGTAGCCGCAATCGTGGCGGGCTGCATCTGCCCGGCTGGTGCGGACATAGATACGCTGGGCATACAGATAACCGCCAACGGCAGGCACAAGGCGGTCTTGCTATATGACACCGAACAGTCGGAAGTGCAACTGTTCAAGAATGTAAGCAACCTGCTGGCACGTGCCAAACAGCCGGACAAACCCGATGAGCTGAAAGCGTTCTGCCTGACGGGTATGTCACGCAAGGAACGCCTGAACGCCATTGTGCAGAGCATGGATAAGTTTTACTACCAGTACGGCGGCATCCAGTTGGTCGTCATTGACGGCATCGCCGACCTTGTTAAGAGTGCCAACGATGAAGCGGAAAGCGTGGCGGTAATAGATGAACTTTATCGGTTGGCGGGCATCTACAACACCTGTATTCTTTGTGTGCTACACTTTGTACCGAACGGCTTGAAACTGCGGGGACATTTGGGCAGCGAGTTGCAGCGTAAGGCGGCTACAATCCTTTCGATAGAGAAAGACGAAGAACCCGCCCAGTCGGTCGTGAAAGCCCTGAAAGTAAGGGACGGAAGCCCGCTGGACGTTCCTCTGATGCTCTTTGCTTGGGACAAGGAAGCCGGGATGCACGTGTACAAGGGCGAGAAGCCCCGTGAGGAAAAGGAGAAGCGCAAGGAAAGGGAACTGGTGAATGTCGCACGTGACATCTTCGGGCGGCAGACACGCATCACCTACATAGACCTTTGCGAGCAGTTGCAGCAGGTCTTGGACATCAAGGAACGCACCGCAAAGAGCTATATCCGCTTCATGCGGGAAAGGGACATCATCACCAAAGACACGGCGAACCAAAGCTGTTTTGTCATCGGTTCATATAATCTTCGATGGAACACAAGTTGTCCATAAGCGTATGGATAAAACTTGTGTAATTCATGTGCTTGTGTCCTGCCCTGTTGTGAAACACGGCAGGATTTTTTCTGTTTGCACGTGAAAATTCAGGGTATTTGCTTAACTTTGCAGAAGTTACACGAAAAAAGTAACGGCAGTTGGACGGCGGTTGCCGGAATATTGCCTTTATATATAACATATACGTTCGCCGAACGTCCCAAAGTAGAAAACTGGCACTTTTCAAAATGTGGGGATATTCAGCGCAGGATATGCTATGCGTTTGTCATAGCGTGGCTGCACTGTTTCCACATTTGGGTATGCCAGTACCTCTACTTTGAAACAGCGTCATGCCACGCTTTCTTTTTGGGGTGGCGGCTAACGTGCCAAGACAGTAGGGATTTATATCACTTTAATACCTGACAATATGGAACAAATCAAAGCGCACATCGCCGTATCGCTGGACGGGCATACCGCCACGCCGGACTATGAACTGGACTGGTTGCCTGATAAAGTAAAAGCTATCATCGGCAAATACTATTTGGATGCGGATTGCCTGCTTATGGGGGCGAACACCTATAACTACATCTTTGAACACTGGGGCGGGTGGCCGCACAAAAGCAAGCGGTCTTTTGTGGTGTCACACTACGACACCAACGTGACGCCGGACTGCGGCGTGGAGTTCCTGACCGAAGAACCGCTGCAAAGGGTCTATGAACTGAAACAGAAAACCGACATATTGGTAGTTGGCGGCGGCAAGCTGCTTACTTCATTGATTAAAGCCGGATTGCTGGACAGCCTGACTATCTACACCGTCCCAGTCATGGCGGGCAAAGGCATCGGCTTTATCGGGGAAACATTCGGCTCACATTGGAAACTCTCGAAAAGCAGGGTGCTGGATAACGGGGTGGTCTGTTCGACCTACCTGTTTGGCGGGAGCGTATAAAAAATGCGCCCGGTTCCCGCCGGGCGCAACCACTAAAATTTCAATTATTATAAGTTGTAAAACCTATCACAATGAAATTTCAGTGGCAAAGATAGGCTATTTCTTCGGTTTCGCTTTCTTTTCGGGAAATGAAAAACCGATATTGAACTGTTCGTCCAGCACAAGCGAAGCATCGAAAGCCTTGCCGTTCTTGCCCTTGAAGCCCTTGATTAGCCCTGTCTTGCGTTTCGTCGCCAGCTCGACAATCTGCTTGTCGGAAAGCTGCTTGTCGCACTTGTTGCGGAATATGGTAAGCGTGCAGTCCACGTTGGAACACTTCGCCACTTTCGGGTAGAACAGGATGCGCCCGTTATTGCATTTGGGGCAGGAACAAGTTTCGCCATTGGCGATAGATAACTGCACCGATAGCAATTCCGCCGTGATTTGAGCGGCGTACACCTCAATGCCCTTTCGGAACATGTCGGCATCCATGCTGCCCGCTTCTATCTTGGCAAGGGCGGTTTCCCACATGCCCGTCATTTCGACATCGGCAATCTTCTTGTCCCTGACAATCCTGTAAACGGCAAGCCCCTTGTCGGTGGGTACAAGGTTCTTCTTCTCACGCACGATGTACTGGCGGGCGAACAGCGTTTCGATAATCGCCGCACGGGTGGCGGGTGTGCCTATCCCGGCATCTTTCAGGCTGGCTTTCAGTTCGGCATCTTCCAGTTCCTTTCCGGCGTTCTCCATTGCCGCAAGCAGGCTGCTTTCCGTGTGCAGCGGTTTCGGCTTGGTCTGCTTTTCGAGCAGATCCACGCCGGAGAGTGGCAAATATTCTCCCTCTTGGAGTGGCGGCAGGCTGGCGGCTTCTTCATCCCCGCCCGTTTCCTGCTCGCCGAACACGGCACGCCACCCGGCTTCTTTCATCACAGACCCTTTCACCGTGAAGTCGGTATCTCCCCCTGACAGCAAGGCGGTGGTAACGTCTTTCACGCACTTGCCCGAAAAGGCTTCCAGCATACGCCCGGCTACCAGCTCGTAAACCGCCCGCTCGTCTTTGGAAAGTTCGCCGGGCAGGTTCTCGGTAATGATTAAGGCGTGGTGGTCGGTCACTTTGCTATCGTTCACGCTGCGGCGGTTCAGTGCCGCACCGTCCAGCCCGGCGGCATACCCGGCAAAGCGGGGGTATTGCCCCAGCAGGGCGACACGTTCCGGCATTTCATCGAAAACGTCCTCCGGGATATAGCGGCTTCCAGTTCGGGGGTAGGACATCACTTTCTTTTCATACAGGCTTTGCGCTATGGAAAGCGTCTTGTCAGCCGAGAAGTTCAGCTTCGTGTTCGCTTCCTTTTGCAGCGTGGTAAGGTCGTACAAAAGCGGCGGTTCTTGACAGGCTTCTTTCCTCTCAACGGATTTAACCACAAGTTGCCCGGCATCCTTTACCCGTTGCAGGGCGGCTATGGCTTCGGGCTGCTGTTCCCACTTGGCGGTCGATTGGGCGGTGAAACTTATTTCCCCGCTGGCGGTCGCCGCTTTGAGTTGCCAAAACTTGGCGGGTACGAAATTCTTGTTCTCCAAATAGCGGCTGCATATCATCACGAGCGTGGGTGTCTGCACCCTGCCCAGTGAGAACACCCCCTGCCCGGCGGCAACGCTCAACGCTTGGGTGGCGTTTATCCCTATCAGCCAGTCCGCTTCGCTGCGGGACTTGGCAGAAAGGTAGAGGTTATCGTAATATTCGCCCGGCTGCAAGTTATCCAGCCCCTCACGGATTGCCTTGTCGGTAAGGCTGCTTATCCACAGACGCACAAATGGTTTCCGACAGTTCAGGTAATGGAAGATATAGCGGAAGATTAGCTCACCCTCACGCCCGGCATCGGTGGCGACAATAATCTTGTCGCACTGGTCGAAAACTTCCTTTATCACTTTCAACTGTTTCAGCACGCCGGGGTCTGCCTTGTAGCCTTTCTCCGCTTTCACCTGACGGGGAATTAGCTGGAAATCGGGCGGCAGTATGGGCAGGCTCTCCCTGCGGAAGTTCGCCACGCCGTAGGCTTCCGGCATGGCAAGCTGGATTAAGTGGCCGAACGCCCATGTCACCATATACCCGTTGCCGGAAAGATAACCGTCATTACGCCCGGTCGCACCGATGATGCGGGCGATGTCCTTTGCCACGCTGGGCTTCTCTGCTATCAATGCAATCATAATTCTTTACTTTTTAAGGTGGGTACTACATTTTCATTCCTCTGGACTTCTTGGGCTTGTCCGCTTTCAGGCTCTTGTCCTGCGCTTTCTCCTGCTTCTCTTTCTGCTTGGCGGTGGGCTTGTCCTGACCCTGTTTCAGCGGCTCTTTGCCCTGCTTGGTGGCTTCGTTGGTCTTGCCCCCCGAATTGACCGCTACCTGCGTCCGGCTCTCGGCGGCGGGGGTAACGTCTTTCGGCTGCACCTTGTCGGGGGATTTGCCCTGTGCGCCGGGCTGTACATGACCGTTGAACTCAACGCCCTTGCCGTCCTTTAGCCCGGCTACCTGCTGCTCTGCGGGCTGCTGTCCCTGCTGCAAGAACTGGACGGCGGCACGGGGCAGGAACTCCAAGCCACGCTCCACCGCACTGACCTGCAAATAGGCACTGCGCTTCGTGCCGTCCCTGAATTGCAGGTTTTCCATTTTCACCGCTTGCCCGGCTTCAAAGGCGGCTTTCTGCTCCGGGCTGACTTGCACGTTACAGATTGTATCGGGGCATTTCCACTTGTCAGCCCGCATATACTCCAGTTCGTGCGTGTACCTGTCCCGGCTGACGAACACGGGGATTTGCTCGCCGCT